>JBBTBY010000034.1 GCA_038043445.1 Spirochaetota bacterium | reverse complement strand
CGAAGGGAAAACGGGCGATGATCTACACGGCGACAGGCTGGGCGGGGACACAAAAATATGCAGCGAGCTGGGCGGGTGACACCGGCGGCGGCGAGAAAACGGTTGCATGTCTCCTAAATCTCGGACTGTCCGGCCACTCGAACGTATGCACCGACATGAGCGGAAGCACAAAAGAGGAGATACATTACGGTTGTCTTCAGCCGCTCACCACCGGATTTTCGTGGCATATGTACAATCAGCCGTGGTTCAAGGGCAAGGAGATGCTCGATCTCTATCGTTTCTATGTTCGGCTTCGCTACCGGCTGCTCCCATACATATATTCCATGGCGCACGAGGCGTCACGTACCGGTACGCCGATGATGCGGGCGATGTCGCTCATGTGGCAGAATGATGTGCGGGCGGATGCATGCCTGCATCAATACATGCTGGGCGACTTTCTCCTGGTTTCGGTTTTCGATGAAAAGGTATATCTGCCGGAGGGCAGCTGGATAGACTATTGGACAGGACGAACGATACAAGGTCCGGCGGAGATACAGGCGGATGTTCCCGCTGATCGCGGCGGCTGTCTTTTCATAAGGACGGGGGCCATCATACCGCAACAGGAAGTATGCGATTTTATATCGGGGACACCGGAAAAGCTCATCTGGGAGATCTTCCCCCAGGGGGCATCGTCATTCGTCCTTCGGGAAGATGACGGTGTTACGCTTAAGTACCGTGACGGCGATGTTGCCGAGACGCATATTCTCTGCGAGGAAAATTCCGGGGAAACGAAGATAACGATATCGCCGAGAAAAGGATCGTACGACGGCATGCCGAAGGAAAGAGTGCATGAACTGCTCGTTCATCGCGATAGAGCCCCTTCGCGGGTAAGCGGCGGAACATGGAAATATGACGAGGAAAAGAAGATCGTCATCGTTTCGGGAATTGCGGAGCAGAAGATGCCGAGTACGGTTGAACTATTTGCATGAAAAAATGGCAGGGGCGGGGAAATAAATGACCCGTATCGATCCTCCGTGAACGTGCCCATGAGAAAAGTGTAATACTTTTACCGTTTTGTATCATAAAAAATGCATATCGTCAGTTACATTATATCTGCCGCACGATAGCGGATCGAAATGAATGAATAGGAGCGAACACATGCATAAACCAAAATGGGCGATATTCTACGACTTCCACACACAGCCGGATCAGCCGGACGTGGGAGAGCGCTTCGACGTTGAAGCGGCCACCGACAAATGGAAGGAATGCGGCGTGGACTACGTGGTCTTTCACGCGCGCTGCAATCTCGGCATGGCGTACTATGACACCAAAGTCGGGATACATCATCCGTCATTGAAGTACGATCTTTTCGGCAAACTCGCCGAGGCATGCAGGAAGAAAAATATCGCGCTTACGGCTTACCTGAACGCAGGGCTCAGCCACGAGGAGGGTTTACTGCATCGCGACTGGTGCGCGCTCACGCCGGAGGGATATACGTACGTTCCGCCGTTCATGGGCCACTGGACGCGGCATATGTGCTACAACACCGGTTATACGGAACATCTCCTTGCGATGATACGCGAGGTCGCATCGAATTATCCCGTCGCAGGTTTTTTTCTCGACTGTTTCAGCGTGCATGAGTGCATCGGTGTCGAATGCATACGCGAGATGAAGGCGAAAGGCATCGATTGGAGCGATAAGAACGCGCGTTACGAGTTCGCGCATATGTCGCAGATACGGCTCGCGAAGAAGATACGTGACACCGCGCTTGCGGCACGGCCCGATCTCCTCCTCTATTTCAACGGCGTGAATTTTGAGGATCAGAAGGACATCGGCACCTATCTTGAGTATGAATGTCTGCCGACCGGCGGCTGGGGATATGAACAGCTCCCCGTGTACGCACGTTACATGCGGACGCTCGGTAAGCCCGTGCTCAACATGACCGGACGTTTCCATCGCTCGTGGGGCGATTTCGGCGGCATACGCACGGAACCGAGCCTTGAGTACGACTGCATGGCAGGCATTGCCAACGGCATGCGCACGACGATAGGCGATCATTGGCATCCCCGCGGCGACATGAACAATGAAGTGTTCGATCTCATCAAGCGCATTTACGGGCGGCTGCAGAAACTCGAGCCCTACATCGACGATGCGCAGGCGTTGACGGACACCGCCGTTGTCGTGAACCGCGACTTCGGCGATAATGTCCTCGGCGCGGTACGCATGCTCGCGGAACTGAAAGTGCAGTTCGATGTGGTGACATCGGCATCGCAGTGGAAGGATTATCGCCTCCTTGTCATTCCCGACAGCATCACGCTCGATGATGATCTTGCGAAGAAGGTACGTGCACATATCGCCAAAGGCGGTGCCGTCATTGCAAGCGGAACTTCGGGGATGGATGCGCAGAAGAAGGAATTCTTCGATGAGTGGGGCATCACGTATACCGGCGAAGATGCAGCACCGGATATACGGTTCGAATCGACGACGACGAGCAATTACGCGTTACCATACCCCGCATATTTCCGTGCAGGAAAAACGCTTGCGGCGGGGCTTCCCGATATGCCGCTCAATTGCTATGTTCGCGGCATTCAGGTAACGCCCGGGAAAGGGACAGAAATCCTCGCGCATTGCATGTCGTCCTATTTCCCGCGCCATTGGGACGGCGAGCATCATCACCTGTACATACCGCCGGAAAACGATATCGACCGCGCGTTCATAACGCGGAAAGGGAATATCGTGCACATCACGCATCCGATATTCACCGCGTATCATCAGTCTGCGCCGGTGCCGCTGAAGCAGCTCGTTGCAAACATCATGGCGATGCTTCATCCGACGCCGCTCATCCGCACGGAAAATCTGCCGTCGTTCGCGCGTGTGACGGTGACAGAACAGAAGGGCAGGCGCATGGTGTATATGATGAACTATGTGCCGGAACGCAGGGGGGCATCGGTGGATATGATAGAAGAAGCGATAGAATCGCGCGATGTGAAGCTGTCGATACGCAACGATGGGAGAACGGTGAAGAAAGCGTATCTTGCTCCCTCGGGGGAGAAGCTTGATTTGACGGTGAAAGACGGATATGCTCTGGTGACTGTGCCGATCGTCAAGGGCTGGGCGGTGGTGGTGTTCGAGGAGTAATGAACAGAGCAGCGTGAATCAAGCGTGCATCAAAGGAGAATGAATGTGCCGAATGAAACCGTACCCCAGCCGCCGATGTCCGAATGGGAATTCATCGACGACCTGAAAACACCGCTCCACTCCCGCATCAATTGGAAAAGGAATAAGCCCGCATCCGGCGAAGCAGATCTCTCCGGCGGCGTTACGCTTTCGTTCGAGTTCCCCGATCATTCCGATTCATTACGAACGGCGTACGACGACTTTCGATCGTTCCTGAAGGCGGGGAATATCGATACGAACGGCCGATACCGCATCAACGTTGAAAAAGCGCCTACCGCATGCCTCGAAGCATACACTCTCGACGCGAGTATGGATTCATGCCGCATCAGCGTGAATGATACCGAAGGCATACGCCGTGCGCTCGTGTTCCTCGAGGATGAGATCATGCGCACCGGGGGGCCGTTCCTGGCTCTCGGCAGACGGGAACGAACGCCTGTCATCCGTACACGCATATCGCGCTGCTTTTTCGGTCCGATAAAACGCCCGCCGATGAACCGCGATGAGCTTGCAGATGATGTCGATTATTATCCCGATGAATATCTCAACCGCCTCTCGCATGAAGGCATCAATGCGCTTTGGCTCACGATAAAGTTCAAGGAACTCTGTCCGTCGCGGTTCTTCCCGGAATTCGGTATCGGCAGGGAACGCCGTCTGGAAAAGCTTCGGCGCACCGTGGCGCAATGTGCACGATACGGGATAAAGATATATCCGTTCTGTATTGAGCCGCAGGGATTCGGCCCCGCACCTGAGTACAATCATCCATTGTCGTATGTTGAGGGGAATGACTGGCTGAAAGGCCATACGAAATACTTCACCTACTTCTGCACATCAACGAAGGACGGGCAGGCTTTCCTTGAAGAGTCAACGTTCTACCTGTTCTCGCAGGTGCCCGGGCTCGGCGGGCTCATCGATATCAATCTCGGCGAGCGGCCGACGCATTGCTATTCTGCGACCGATAATTTCACGCATAATAATTGCCCGGTGTGCTCAAAGCGTAAGCCGTGGGAAGTATTTGCTGACACAACATCCGCCCTTGCGCGCGGCATGCAGCGAGCGGAGCCGAACACGGAAATGATATCGTGGCTCTATGTGCCGTATATGGAGAACATGGCGGAGACGAAAGCATTCATACGCGACATTGCGGCGCATGTACCGAAGAACGTAACGCTTCAGTATAATTTCGAATCAGCAGGTGCGGTGGAGCAGCTCGGGAAAGAGCGCATCGCTCTTGATTATTGGCTCGCCTGGCCGGGGCCGAGCGATATATTCACAGACTCTGCGAAGAACGCTGTCGCAGCCGGTGCACGGATGTCCGCGAAGATACAGGTGGGCTGTTCGCATGAAGTCGCGACGATACCGTTCATCCCGGTGCCGGGCAATCTGTACAAGAAATACAAAGCGATGCACGAGCTCGGCGTGAGCACGGTCATGCAGTGCTGGTATTTCGGCAATTATCCCGGACTCATGAACAAGGCCGCCGGGGAACTTTCATTCGCGCCGTTCTACGGCAGCGAGGATGATTTTCTGCGAAGTCTGGCGTCCGCGGATTGGCCGGGGCATGCGGACGACGTGGTCAAAGCATGGAAATATTTTCAGGAAGGCTATTCTAATTTTCCGGTCAATCTTCCCTTCACATGGTACGGACCCGTACATAACAGCATTGTGTGGCCGCTCCATCTCATCCCCGTCGATGAGCCGATAGCACCGAGCTGGAAATTCACGTATCCGGACGACAGCGGCGACCGCATCGGCGAATGCATTTCGTTCGGGCATACGCTCGATGAAGTGCTCGTGCTCCTCGGCAGAATGGATGAGAATTGGCAGAAGGGCTTGGCGATACTGAGAAGTCTCAGAGCGGACTATGCCGATGAAGCTGCACGACTCCTCGATATCGGGCTCGCAGAGGCGATAGGCCTTCAGATCCGGAGCGCACACAATGTCTACCGATTCTATGATATGCGCGAACGGCTGCCGCTCATGGCGAAGGACGGACAGCTGAAGACGCTCTATGATATGCGCGCCATCGTTGAAGAAGAGATCGCCAATGCGGGAACGATGATCGCGCTCTGCCGGGCGGATTCACGGCTCGGTTTTCATTCTGAAGCTGAGGGGTACAAGTACTTCCCGGCGAAGCTTACGTGGAGAATAGAGCGTCTGCGTACACTGCTGCAAAACGATTTTCCTCAAGTTGAAAAGATTATCACGAACGGAACGGATCTCTTCCCGGAATATACTGGCAAAAATCCACTTGGGAAGGTATACTCCTCCGGCATCGGCGGATCCGCGTGGGAACCGTTTGCCGTCGGCAATGGCCGCTGGAAAGCGCATCATGATAACGAAACGCTCACCATATCCGTGGAAACGAACATCGCGGCCGGGAATGTGTTCGTCGAGATAGAACCGCGGCGGCTGTGGCCGGTGATGAAATTCGAAGCGCGGCCGGACGGTACGAAAAAGCATCACAACAAATTGCCCATCGAGGATACGCGATGGTCGGTGTCAGTGGAGTGCGTGGATGGACGGATGGTCGCGCAGTTCACGATTCCGTTCGCCGTGTTCCGTGAAAAGTATATCACTCGGCCGCTGCGGTGCAATGTCTATTCCGCCGGCGCTGCACATGCGTGGCTGGAAAAACATCCGTTGCCGGGGCGATTGTTCTTCGGCGATGACAGTCCGAAGGATCTCGGCTGGGTGATATTTCGATAATACCGGGAGTTGATCTTCATGCAGGGAAAGGACCTCATCGACGCTGTAGAGCAGGAAATGCCGTTCGGCAAATATAAAGGCCGAAAGCTCATC
Organism: Spirochaetota bacterium; assembly: GCA_038043445.1. Classification (NCBI taxonomy): domain Bacteria; kingdom Pseudomonadati; phylum Spirochaetota; species Spirochaetota bacterium. The sequence continues at coordinate 17,803 of JBBTBY010000034.1, read as the reverse complement.
GATATCCCCGAGGAGTATCTTGTCTGGATGAACGGCAAGGGTTTCCCTAAAAGCAAGATCGGACAGCAGCTTGCGCTTATCTATGAGGTGAAGCTCAATGGACTGGAAGACATGGCGATCGCCGCATGCAAGGCACGGCCGAATGACAGCGGTTCGCACACTTGACAAACCCCCGATAATTGCTGATACTATGTGTACCATACCATGTACCATAAAAAAGCAAGCACAGAAAAAGGGCCGTCGCTGCTGACGACGGTCAAGTCGGGCCGTATTGCGGCGCAGCTGAAGACCGACATAGCGAGCGGCGTATACGGCGAATCGATACCCGGCTCACGCATGCTTGCCGGAAAGTATCGGGCGAATTTCAAGACCATAAACAAGGCGATATCACGTCTCGTCGCCGACGGCACGCTCTATCACGTACGCGGTAAAGGGGCGTTCATACGGCGCCCGCCGCGCGGCGCCGGGGGCATCATCGGCATGTTCATGCGCGTGAGCGGGCACCTGTATCTCGACATGGCAAGCGCGCTAATCGGGAAGGTACAGGAGGCAGGGTTCCTCCCGGTGGTCAATGAGATAACCCCGGATGGATTTCGCATCAATTTTTTGAGCTATATCAGCCGGCTTGTCGAGCACGATCCCTATGCATTCGTCATCGAGGGTGTGGGAGGGAACATTAACTTTACCCATCTGAAGAACATGCGCCACAAACTGCAGAATCTCATATTCGGACATATCTGCGAGCACGGCTACGATTTTGATGCGACGTATATTCTTGCGGACTATCAAGCCGGCGGATATTGTGCAGCGAAGCATCTTATCGAGCTCGGGCACTCGCGCATTGCATTCGTCGGAAGTGAAACGAGATTCACCCCGGCGCAGTATCGCCTGACCAGCCAATATCATGCTTTGCGCGGATTCAAACAGGCATTGCGGGAGCATGATCTGTCGGAACAACACATACTGCTTGAATCGCTCGTTTCGCCGGAGCATATTGCCTCCCAATGGCGCGGGCTTCTCACCATAAAGGACAGACCGACCGCTCTTGTCGTATTCGCCGATCACCGCATCGTCAGGGCAATGCCGGTCATACGATCGCTTAAGCTCAGCGTTCCGCGCGACCTTGCGCTCGTCGGCTTTTTTGACACGCCGTGGTGCAGCATCCTTGACGTTCCTCTCACGAGCATTTCCATCGATGAGAAGCGCATAGGCACAATGATCGCTGAGCGGATCATCAAAGGCGATTTTACGAAGGAGCGCATCATGGTGCCGCCGCGCCTTGTCGTACGATCATCATGCGGTTCATTGAAGGGGATATCTACTCCACATGAGGTGCACAATGAAAAACTATCCTATTGAATACGCACTGCGGGTGATCGGGCCGTGCATTGCAGCGCTCTGCATGCTCGGGGGCAGCGCATTGTCCGGTGCGAATTTAAGGATCATCGAACATGACCGTTCGTTCACTGCCGTTACCGAACGGCTTGAAGCGACGTTCGCGGACGGCATGATCGTTCATCTCGTGGATCGCAGGACCGGCGAGATTATCGCGGACAAGGCCCGTGCAGACAACGCAGTGCCGGCGGGCATGGGCTGTTTGAATAACGATATCCCTTCCATGAGCAAGCTGCATGTGCCGTGGGGCTCGACTGCTTTGAAACAGCAATTACCCATTGGCATGGGAATGCCGAATTATCGTCGCCCGAATTCACGGTCCGTATACAGACTTGAAATGAAAGAGAACAGGGCTCGCGTCGCATGGACGGGATTGTCGAACGGCAAGGACTTCTATCCTAACGATGCATTGACGATCGTGGTCGGCATTGACGCCCGGGGAGCATTGACCGTCCAAACGAGCGGCGCATCGGCTGATGCCGGGGTTTTCGGCGCGACCACACCGCTTATCAATATCGATCCGAATGCCACGTTCATCCTTGCGCAATTCGGCGGCATGGAATTCGATCGCACAACGCAGGGGCCGGCACTTATGCCGTTCCTCGGTTCGCCCTTTTACGAGGTGCCGGTGATGGCGTTCGAAGTCGCGAATTCCTCTGTGGGCATGTGGATAGAAGATGATACATTCAGGACATTTGCCGCTTTTTTTAATTTTTCGGGGGACAGTTTCGGTTTTTCATTTGAGCAGTTGAATCTGATGCCGTTCGAGCCGTACAAAAATATCGAAAATAAAGCGGTCAAGCTGGACTGCTTTGCCAACGGCGATTGGAGATCGGCGATGACGCCCTATCGCGACTGGTACCGGGATCTTTTCAAAGGAGAGCTGCGCGTCCGCGATTCCATCACATGGGCGCGGGATATCAATGTCATCGTGGACGCGAGCCCGTTCGATGCAAATGCCCTGTCGGCAGTGGCTGCATTATTCCCGAAAGAAGCGGTGATGTTCCACGACTGGAATGCGCGCAAGCCGAAATTCGATACCGAACTCCCTGACTGGACGCCGCGGAACGATTTTATCGAACAGGTGCAGAGGATACGGTCGTTCGGCTTCCGGACAATGGCGTATGTTAATACCTACTGTGTGAATTATAATTCGGCTGTTTGGAAAAAAGACGGCATATCTGAATTCTTTTTAACGCGGAAAAGTTCACCGTATAAATACAAGGGCTCTGCGAGCACCGGCGATGTAAGCGATCTTGCGATAGGCACCATCAACTACGCACAGGGCGAAGATCAGTTCAAGGGAATGAAAGACGGCCAGATCGTGTACGGCGATCCGCTCTCGAAACGCTGGCGTGAGTACCATGCGAACATGATGAAATGGTGGAATACGACCACCGGATGCGATGCGAACTACGAAGATACTGCAGGGACAACGGGAGATTTCGGCAACGGCACGCTCGATGGCCTGATGGCAGGACAAGGAGCCGTTGCGCAGATGCGGAAGCTGCAGGAAATAAATCCATCGGTACCCATGGCATCGGAATACGGTCCATCCGCGATCGCGTTCGCGGTGACATGGGCTTTGAACTATGTGCAGATGTGGGGTAATCAGGAGTTCAGGCAATACCGCCTGCATCGTCAGCATCCGGTCGGGGCCTTCCTTTTCGGCAATCGTCAGTGGATACCGTACATTCGTTCCGGGAATGACTTCATGCGTCATCTTGCAACGGGATGCTCAGATGCACTGAACGGCATGGGAATGATGGCCTCAAGTGCGGCAATGCAGGACAGTATGGGCTTCATGGGGCACATGGTGTACCGTTCGCGCCTCTTTGCGGAGCTTGGACTGAAGCCGTATTTCCCGGATGGGCGCTTCGCGAAGCATATCAGGAGCATGTACAAGGATAAGAACGGCAAGCTGTACAGCTATTATGATGACGGGAAATTACAGCAACTGCTCGGGCCTGACGGAAAATCGCTTTACGGCAGGATAGACGGTCTCGACCGGATCGCGACCGAGCTTGCCCTGCCGAACTGGCCCCTGTACGCCGACGGGTTGATATTCGGTCTGGACCCGAATCAGAATTACGCGCTATTCCCGAGATCAAGCTCCGTATCAACGGCAATACGCATCAGTGCGCTGCCCGACGGCATCTCACTGGGGAAGTATTATGAGACCCCGGAGGGCGTATTCCTTGAGCTGCGATCGAACGTGAACAGAACCGGAACAGCAGACGTTGCCATCGCATTCAACCATGATTATAAGCATCTCTATGTGAATGATGAGGAGCTTCCGTTCTCAAGGTCATTGACGCTGAAAGGCGAATTTCCATTGCGAATGCAGGCGGTGCATGCAGGTAAAAAGCGAACAATGAACGAGCAGTTCTCCGGGGCGATGATGTCCCGGTCGATCAGCGCAAGCGGCATCGTGGAAGCGAATGCACCTCCGGGGACCGGTATCATCGTCGCCGAGGGGGTCTCGCGCAAGGCCATGATGTATAATAATGCCCAGACGGATTTCCTTGTTGTGGTCCCGACAGCAGACACATCGATCGTTACCTATGTTCAAAACAAGTCAGCAACATACGGCAACGGGACGATCGTGCGATTATTCATTAACGGAAAACTGATGCGGGAATTCGATTGCCAAGTGAGGAATGAACCTGTACCGGGGGCAAAGCCGCGTTTCACTTTGGATACCAAGATACGCAAGTGGACGGTACCGCTCGGCACGTATATCGGAAGAACGGTATGGATCACGCTGCTCTCCGACGGGAAAGGGGACAGCAACTCCGACCAGCAATGGTGGACGACGCCGATACTGATCAGTGATGCGGCGCAGAAGAACGAAGAAGTCGTAGAGTCGGGAAAGGATCCTAAATGATGCATCAGTTCGGGGTGATCACTTCCGCTGTTGTCCTCGCCGCCACGCTCCTCTGTGCTGATGACAAAGCCATCACGATCGGCTTTTTTGCCGATGCGCAGGGCAGTGATAAAGATACCGTGAGTACGCGCCATTACCGCGATTCAATTGCAAAAGTGAAGGACTTTGTCGCCGTCATGAATGAATGGAAGCCGGACATCGTCGTTCATCTCGGCGATCTCATCGACACGTGGTCGCCTGTATATACCAGGGAGATAAGCACTGAAGTTGCACGCTTGACCATGCCGTGCCACTTCGTCCTCGGCAATCACGATGTCCCTCGAAGGGAATTCACGAACATGCTGTCCCGTCAGTTCAACAGCTATTATTCGTTCATTGTCAAAGGCCTTACCTTTATCATTCTCGACGGAAATTGGAATGCCGACGGCAGTAAATTGGAAATGGGCTCACACTGGAACAAGGTCTATCTTGTACGTCCGCAGCTTGAATGGCTTACTCTGGAGCTTACGCGCGCAGCCGGCAAGGCCATCGTTCTCATCCATCAGCGTATAGACGAGGAAAACGCAATGAACCCGCATGCGCTCATGAATGCCGCCGAGGTGCGGCGCACTCTCGAGAATTCCGGTAAAGTGCTGGCAGTATTCCAAGGCCATGATCACCGCACAGGAACACGCACGGTCATCAATGACATCCCCTACTTCACCATCTTCGGCATGGTCGAGGAGGCCTATCCTGCAGTATCGTATGCGAAAGTCGTTCTCAGCATTACCAATGGAAGCATTTCGCTTTCCGGCGCAGGAAAACAGCCGTCGTATGAAGCGACGATTTCCCCCGCCGCAGTACCCGTAATGACTGGTCCGTCAACACCGATGAATACGTTCATGCTCACGTTCGACAGCGAGGAGGGTTTCGTGTCCGCCAAAGGCGAAAGCATTGTGACGATGAACGCATATAAAGGCGGATGCCTTGAGCTTGCCGGTGACGGCAGCTATACATACAAATCGATCCCCATATCCCTTGCGCCAAGAACGAAATACCGCATATCTGCAGCGGTAAAAAAAGGCTTCGGAAGCACGAACCGACACCCCTCGGTGATAGTCTACAGCCGTTCACAAAAACAAGCCATCGGCACCTGGGCAGGAGGGGTCGCGAACAATGAATGGTCCGTCATCAACAGCACTTTCGAAACAGGTGATGAAAATTCCGTAACGGATGTAAGGCTTAATCTCTACAATGTTGGATCCACTGACAGGGTATGGTTCGACGAAATATTCATCAGCAGATCAGAATGAATAAGGGCGGTGGGGCCACGATAATAGCATCAAAGGGGAGAAGCATGAAAACTTCGATCGGCAAAGCAGGGATCGCCATAGTACCATTCATGGTATGCCTGCCTGCGCTCATTTTTACGAATGAAATACCCCGTTGTTTCAGGTGAATTTTGAGAACGGTTTCGATGCAACAGAAGGGACAGGCATCGGCAGCGCAAAAGTGATCGGCAATGTCGTCATTTGACAGCACTCCGCTCCATGGTATACTCGCGGCATACCCACCGCACAATCGGCGATGACAGGTTCCGGAGACGATATGACCATTGATTTCAAGAACCCTTTCCAGCAAACGGGTGTATGGCTGAAAGGGAATCTTCATATGCACACGACGGAGTCCGACGGCAAACTCTCGCCACACGATGCGGTAAAGCGGTACGAGGACGCGGGATACGGTTTCATAGCGATAACCGATCACAACAAACGGACCATGCCCGATGTGCGCACGAACGGCATGCTCCTCATCCCCGGTGAAGAGATCGATTTTAATCACAACGGATGCTATCATATCGTCGCGGTGAACACACAGCGTGCGATAGGATTATCTCCGGATGAAAAAAAGACGATCACGCCCGCCGATGTCATCGCGCGTATACGAGCCGCCGGGGGCGAGGCGATACTCGCACACCCCTACTGGTCGAATGAAACGATAGAACAGACAAAACTGTGCGCGGGCGTTCTCGGCGTGGAAGTGTACAATCACGATTGCCATGTATGGCACGGCAGCGGCCACTCGATGGTGCACTGGGACGATATGCTCCGCATCGGCATGCGCGTGAACGGCTTTGCATCCGACGATGCGCATGCATACAGCAGTACATCGACGCGCCCGGACGATGCGCTCGGCGGATTCACCATGGTGAGGGCTAAAGAACGCACTCCCGAAGCCGTTATGGAAGCGATACGCGCAGGATATTTCTACGCATCGAACGGCCCTGAGATAAAGAACGTCACGATATCCGGCAGCACCGTTTCCATAGAAACATCGCCGGTTAAGTCGGTGTCGTTCCGCACGCCGCATTGGAACAGCGTACGCTATGAGAACACCGACGGATCGCTCATGACCGCGGTATCGCATGCCATTGCGCACACTATGCGGATCATGCGCATCGAGTGCATGGATGATAAGGGACGCATGGCGTGGACGAACCCGTTCTGGCTGTCGGAATGATCTTTTTGCTATGAAGGATACCATACTCCACCTCCGCGCGAACGATTTCTTCAGCGACGGCTTTCCCTTCGGCGTCATACGCGTACGCACCGATAATGTCTCGCCGCTCTGGCATGATCACGATTTCTTCGAGATGGTGTTCATCGTCAACGGTTCCGGCGTGCATAAGACGCTGTCTCGTAAGACGCCGCTGAAACGCGGGAGCGTATACTTCCTCAATCGCGGCGAGGCTCATTCCTATGAAACGAAGGGCATGCTCGAGAACATAACGTTCGTTTTTTCACCGGCGTTCATACGCGATCCCTATATTTCGGACATCGCCGATGATCTTTCCATATTCCCGCTCAAAGCGTTCGCCGAGGGCCGCCGCGGCGGATTCCATGCCCTCTCACTCACGCTCGCGGCATTCGCCGCCGTGCATCCGCTCATTGAATCGATTGCCTCCGAACATGCCGCGCGGCGAGAGCATTATCAGCGCGTCATACGCTGCGATATGACGAAGCTCCTCATCATGCTTTCCCGCTCCGATGATACTCCCGCGCCTATGGACACGCATGCCGAGCGCGCGATGGAATATATCCGCACACATTACCGCGGCGATGTAACGCTTACCGCCATCGCCGATGCTGCCGGTCTTAATAGTTCGTATCTCTCACGCCACTTCCATGCGAGAACGGGGTTCCGTATCACCGAATACATCAACGATGTTCGTACACAGAAAGCCACCGAGCTCCTCCGCACGACACGCATGCCGGTCATCGATATCGCCGAGGAGACCGGGTATAAAAGCCTCTCGGCGTTCTACGATGCCTTCAAGCGGGCCACCGGTGTATCGCCGGCGCAGGTGCGCGAGCATGCGAATGCCGCCGGTAAAAAACCGGGAACGAAAGGTAAAAAAACCGGAAGAAGGTAGCGCCTATCCTTCGTATCATAGTGCCGTAACGATAACGAAGGAGTCTGCGATGAAAGCTGCCGTTGCAAATGGCGATGGAACGATACACGTCGTATCCGTGCCTGAACCCGCCGTCGGTCCGTATCAATGCCTCTGCAAAATAAACGCCTGCGCATCATGTACGGGTACCGATCAGAAAATAGTTGCCGGTCATTTCGGCGGCAAGGACAATTTCCCCGGCGTGCTCGGCCATGAAAGTGTCGGCCGTGTGGTCTCCACCGGAGCGAAGGTTCGGCACATAAAGGAAGGCGATGTATTCCTTCGTCCGTCAAGTGTATACCCCGGCGGACGGCTCGGCAGCTACGGATCGCTCTGGGGCTGTTTCGCCGAATACGGCATTGTCACCGATATCGATGCCTTTCGCGAGGACAAAGCCGAGGGCGCGCTCAGTGGATACACCACCTATCAGCAGAAAATACCGAGCGATGCCGTGCGGTCCGATGAAGAGATGACCATGCTCATCACGCTCAAGGAATTGTCGAGCTTTCTCGTCAACTGCGGCGTTGCGCCGTATTCATCGATCGTAGTACTCGGCACAGGGGCGGTAGCCATGGCGGCCGTGTATTTCGCCAAACTTCTGGGTGTTCATCCTGTCATAGCTGTCGGAAGACGAGATGAGGCGCTCGCACACATGAAGGAAGTCGGCGCTGATCATACTATTAATATTGCAAGGGAAGACATGATCGCCGCGGTACGCAAAATTCTTCCCGGCGTGAACCTCGTCGTCGACACGACGGGCAATGTGGAGCTCGCATCGAAGGCGCTCGATATTTGCGCACCGAACGGACGCGTCGTCATGTACGCGCTCCCGGAAAAGAACGACATCACCATTCCCTGGGACCATGCCATCGGTAAAAGCATGGCCGTCGTCGGCCCGAGCGAGAACAAGGCGCATCAGTATCTCATCGATCTCATTCGCTTGAACGCGGTTCCGCTCAAGAAATTCTATTCACACACCATGCCGCTTGCCGATATCGCCGAAGGGTTTGCCATGTTAAAGGAGAAAAAGGCTACGAAAATAGTCTTTACAATATAAACACTCACCTCCACCCGCCGCGCGCCCCTCGACTCCCACCTCGACAAGCTCGGGGCGGCGGCTCGGGGTACGCTCGGCACCCTCCCCCTCTCTCACATCCCCGTGAGAGAGGGGGAGGACCGGGGAGGGGGTGAGTGTGAAACAAGGAGCATCTCATGAAAACACAAGCCGTACTTTTCCCGAAGACAGATTCGTTCGAAATGACCGACATAACGCTCGATGAACCGGGAGTGAACGATATCGTCGTCAGAACGCTCGTCTCCTCGATATCACCGGGGACAGAACGATGGATACTCCGCGGGCGTCATATGGGCACGCAGTTCCCGCTCATCCCCGGCTATCACCGCATCGGTGTCGTTGAAAGCGCTGGAAAAGATGTCAGCGCGTTCAAGACGGGCGATGTCGTGTACGGCTGCGGGAATCGATGGAAAGAAAAGACGATCAACTCGATGTGGGGCGCGCATGTCGGCATGTCGGTGAGCGCTCCGGCGGGGTATAATCTCCTCTCTCACAGCATGCTGTCGCCCGCTGAGCTTGAATCGCTTTCATTCTCCGTTGTCATCGGCGTGGCGGTGCGCGGTATTCGCTTCCTCGATCCGAAATTCCGTCAGTCCATGGTGATCATCGGCGGGGGCATCATCGGCGTATGCGCTGCGATGCTCGCGCAAAAGCGCGGCTGCGCGGTCGCCGTGCTCGAACCTGACACGGAGCGGCGCGCGTTCATACAAAAACTGCTGCCCCTCGTGCTCGATCCCGCTGACACCTCGCTCGAGGAAAAGCTCAAAGCGATAGCGCCGAACGGATTCGATCATCTCTACGACAGTGTCGGTCATGCGCCGACCACCGACAGGCTCGTGAAGCTCATGCGAAGCCAGGGCACGGTGCTCCTCCAGGCGCAGTATTTCGACAAGGAAAAGTGCGCCATCGATATCGATCAGATAAAGCTGAAGGAGCTGACGATAAAGACCACCTGCGGCACGCGCGACGAGGACTGGCATGATACGACGACCTACATTCGGGACGGCTATCTCCCGGTCACGCCGCTCATCACGCAGCGCTTCGGCACGGAAGACATACTCACGGGCTATGAGCTCCTCTCGTCCGGCAAGCCGTTCAATCTGGGCATGGTGTTCAACTGGAACAACTGATCGAGATGACATGCGTTGCGTTTCTACGCTCTCGATGTATCCTACCGCGAGGGGCGTGCACCCTCGGGGAGACATCGCATGAAGATCGCTGAGTTCACCGCACTGTTAGATAGAGCATATCGCAGGCATCATGTCATCGGCGATGAGCGATTCGGCGTCGTCGCCGGGCTCGATCTTGAAGGGCGACTCTTCACCGTCCTTGACGGCGAGGTGGTAAGCCGCGTGAATGCCGAAGCGATAATGGCGGTCTCTACGCGGCACAAATATCAGAACCCGGGCGGGGATGTGCTCTGGCCGGCACCGGAAGGGACAATGTTCGGTTATGAGTATACCGCCGGCACCTGGCGTGTTCCCCCGGAGATAACCGGCGCACGATATGTCGTTGTTCAAAGCGCTCAGTCCTCCGCTGTCATCGAGGCTGAGATAGATCTTGTCAATAACAAAGGCATCGGCATCCCGTGTCTGTTCACGAGGGATATACATCTCGATGCGGGCGGCAACGCACGGGTCATGCATGTTAAAGAATCGATAACCTATCTCGGTACGCGGACATTACAGCGCGGTGAATTCCTCATCGCGCCGTGGTCATTGTCGCAGTTCGACAGCGGGCCGGGTGCCGAGGTCGTATTTCCGCATGCTGCCGGAAGCGTGCGCGACCTCTACGATGCAAGCGACAGCCAGCGTTCGGTCCGCGACGGGCTCTGTCACACAAAGACCGATACATCACAGCGGTATCAGATAGCTATAAGTGCGGCGGTAGATCATATCGAATATCACAACCCAGAAAAAAAGCTTACCGTCCGTCGTACTGCGGAGAAGATACGCTCAGGGAGATATATAGACATTGCCGATGCGCCGCCGGATACGATACCGTCGGATATCGGAGTGCGTTTCAGCGTGTACAGCGACAAGAGCGGATTTATGGAGATAGAAGCGGCGGGCGGATGCATCGATGAGCTGAAGAATGGCGATACGCTGCGGCTGCGGGTATCGACGGCTTTTTCGACAGGCGATATGTGATGATCGGAAATACCGGCTATTGCCGCGATACGTTCACCAGTCCTTGCTGATGGAATACTTCGCTCCGTTGGGCATCGTATATCCGTGCGTGCGGCCCTGCTGGAATTCAAGCTGTTTCGGTACGCTGAGATTATTGTACAGCACCGCTATCGTCGACGGCGGGCAGGTGTAATCACCGAGTCCCGCAAATATATGCGTTTTGCATTTGATGCGTTTGGCGTGATTGGCAGCATCGTAGTAGCCGAGCGCATCGAACCATTTCATGAACCAGCCCGAGAGCCTGTTGCGATTACGCCCCCCGAGGTCGCAGCACCAGGGAATGCCCGCATCGCAGTAGGACACATCGGGATCGAGCCCGGCGGCGGCAAGGCATTGCAGGCCGCCCTGACTGCCGCCGGTAACGATGAGCGTTTTGCCGTCCCATTCGGGCTGTGATTTGATGAACTCGAGCGAGCGCATGACGCGCATGAACATACCGTTGAAATATGCCGTTTCCGGGTCCTTGTTCTCATCATCCTTCCACGCATATCCTTTGAGCGTTGTATCTGAAAGTTTTTGATAATACTCCGCCGGCATGCCGTTGGATATGCCGTGCGCGTTGACATCCATGGCAAGCGAGTTCAAAGCCGATCCGGTGGGCTTATTCGAGCTGCGGACACCGTAGCCGTGAAAGCTCACACGCGCAGGAATCGACTTCGCCGCCGCATTCTTCGGCCTGCAGTAATAACCGGACACCGGCATAGTCCCTGCGCAGTCTACCTTCACATCGAAACAAAGCACATCGGCGTTACCGGAGTCGACCGGCACCATCTCGGCCTTGAGCGGTACTGCGGCAAGTCGTACCTTCTGCTTCTTCCAGAACGCATCGAAGTCGTCAGGTTCCGGCCACCCTTCGATGCCGTCAAGCGCTATCCCGGCACCGCCGTCGAACGAAGGCATGTTCTTCCCATTGTTCATGAGCGTCTTGCCGTTCTCATCGCTCGCGACGACGTTGATGTGCACGAAGCCCGGCTGCTCTATCGAGGTGGTAATGGTGAGCGGTTCATCGGCCGAAGAAACGGCTTTTCCGCCATTCGTTCTTCCGTCATCGCCGCGGCGCAGCCACAAAAGGTTCTTTCCCGCCACGGGCTTGCCGTCCTCAAGGAGCTGCACGGTGAACACCATGTTCTCTCCGGAGGCATAGGTGAGCGGGTCCTTATCGGTTGAGGCCATGAACGTATATGTTCCGGCTGCGAGCGCTCCGGCAAATGTCATGAAAGCGGCGAACGAGAGTATATGCACGGATGATCTCATGATGCCTCCATAAATGTGGCCTTCAGTATAGTAAAGATGATGACACCTGTCAAACGTATCGGCAGGTATTTCAAGACAAGTGCATGATATGCATTGACAGAAAGCGGTATGATAATACAATACGGGATATGCGCCCCGTGTTCATCTCTATATTCACCGTTGCGGTCCTTTTTCCGATAGACATCCGCGTGCTCATCGCCGACATGCCGCCGCCGTACACGATCACCGGTGCGCACGTCACGGTCCTCAACGCGGCATATTCGAACGTGATAGCCGATGCACCATCGGTGACATTCTCGCCGAATGCCAAGGGTGTAACGGTGGTAGATAAAGGCGTATTCACGCGTGTAGTCGTAACGGCATCGAATGCTTCGGTGAACGGTCAGCCGTTCAACGGAACGTTCGTGCTCTGCCGTGATGCCGATAAACTCGCCATCATCAATGTCGTACCGATGGAAGATTATATCGCGGGCGTGCTCCCGTACGAAATGGGACCGTCATGGCCGCTTGAGGCCCTTAAGGCACAGGCGGTAGCGGCGCGGTCATATTCCCTGCACTATCTTCTTGCCTGTGCGGGAAAAGGGAATTATGATGTTGAGAACACCACGCGGCATCAGGTGTATCGCGGCACACGCGCGGTAACTGCGGCGGTACGTGCGGCCGTGAGCGCCACCGCGGGCGAGGTTATGCTCTTCCGCAACAAAGTCGTTCCTGCGTATTTTCACGCTTCGTGCGGCGGCTACACCGAGGGCATGTACCGAATTTTCAAGATCGATATACCGTATCTGCGCGGCGGTCCGTGCTATTACTGTACGACGAACGCAAAGCGATGGACGCTCGATATCCCCCTCGCATCGTTCTCAAAGCTCATCACCACCGGGACGCATACGGTGAAGAGCGTATTCATCACCGAGACCGATGCGTCAGGGCGTGCGGTTTCGCTTACGCTCGTGTCCGACGGCGGCTCGTTCATCGTCCCCGCGCCGCTCATACGAAAGACCGTCGGTCCGAAAAAACTGCCGTCGCTGAATTTCACGCTTGCCGTGAGCAATGGGACAGCGCATCTGAAGGGCGTAGGCAATGGGCATGGTGTCGGCATGTGCCAGGTTGGCGCCTACGGCATGGCGCAGCATGGCTTTACGTATCGGACCATTCTTGAGAATTATTATAAGCTCATAGAGATACGCGACGTGCGCAGCGTCAAGGACATATCCCCCGATATATGGAATCTCAAGGAAAGCTATCTCAACGCGTTCTTCTCTCGCTAGGGTCGAATATCGATCCCCGCGTGAACATTCGAGAAGCCGTACGGCGCATTGGTACGCTTGCGGACGTCACTCCTCTGCGTGTGTCGTCGCTCTATCGAAGCGAGAGGCTCGGGGATGCCGCGACCACGGATTTCCATAACGCAGCAATGACGATCTTGACGGAAATTTCCCCCGATGCATTGCTTACCGCGCTTAATGCTATTGAACATGAACTCGGAAGGGTGCGTACGGTGCGCTGGGGCGACAGGACCATCGATATAGACATCATCCTCTTCGGTGATATACGGATGGATACGCCGCGGCTGACGATACCGCATCCTGGTTTCCGCACGCGGCCGTTCGTACTGCTGCCGTCGATAGAGATCGATCCGACGTTCCATGATATCGATGGGACTCCGTTCACCGAGCTTCTTCAGCATGCCGTCGGGCGCTGTGAACGCCTTGAGGGAACATCGCCCCCGCTTTTTTGAGATGAAGAAAGCTATTTTTTTATGCTGTGTTCGCGCCATTTCGGCGGGTAGGGATTGCCGTACTCGGTGAAAAGCCACATCTGCATGGCGTTCGTGGGGCAGACGTTCACGCAGCCGAAGCATATCGCGCAGGTGCCTTTGGGCTTCGGATAACCGTTCGCCATGGATAGACGTTCGGTCGGACAATTGCGCACACAGATGCCGCAGCCATTGCATCGTTTTCTGAAAACATGGTTCCGATAGATCCGATCAATGACGGGATTATCGATGACGATACCAGCGATGAAGAGAACGAACGGCCACAGAATGACAGGATATCCTGTTATTCTGCCGTGCACGAAGTCCTCGCCGTCGCGTCGAACAGCATCGATATCGTATCGCCGCGGGAGGAGCGTATCGATGAAGTTCCAGAGGCGCTTCGGCCCGAGCCGTACCGTGGTCACGTTCAACGGGTATACACCCCAGTTGCGTCCGGCAACGCGATATCCCTTAAGCGTCAGGATAAGCCAGACGACAAAGCCGGCGTTTTCCGGACCGCCGCCGGCCGAGTAGAGAATGAACGCGGACTTTCCCTTCCCGCGGGGGAGCGCTGTGATGAGCCAATAGAAGAGCGGCCAGGGCGGTTTCCATCCGATGACCGGGAAGGCTATCGCGAGGGCATCACCCGTAAGGTTTGCGCTGAACGAGCGGTAGTGATGATGACGGTGCAAGGATACTTGCGCGCCGGCAGCGGCTGCACCGCGTATGAACGATGCCGCCAGATGCGCCGTGTTCGAGGAATATGAGCTCATGATGACATCGATATGGGTGACCGCGTTGCGCGGCATGCGCATCGCAGAAAAAATGGGAATGATGTGCATCGCGGCCATGGCAGCAATGAGGATATTGTCCGCGGCTGAGAACATGAGAAGGTCCTCGGACGAAGCGAGGAGCCATGCTGCGGAAATGATCGGAGCAAGGAGCGATGAAGCACGCGGGGCGATGCGATACCCCGCCGCGATGGCAAGCGCAGCGATAAGCGGGAGATGAAGCAGTGCTGCATGTGATGTATGGTCCTTGAGCACGAGCCAGGTAAGAAGGACGGTGCCGGTCTCAAAACCGAATGACGTGGAACGGAACGCGAAGATGACGGCGAAAAACACGAACGTGATGAGCACCAGCGATATCGGCCAGAACATATCGCCCGACATTCCCGGAACGGCCCTGAACAGTACGGCTGCCGCGACGGCGTAGGTGATACAAGCGGCAAGGGGAGCGATGATATCCCGCGTGAAGTTCGAATGGTTCGCTTCGGGCATACGCCACCTCGATCATGCGATGCGGGAAAGTATACTGCGACAGGGCTTTCCGGTCAATTCGCACGATACCGGCACCGGATACGTTCGAGGTGCGCCGCAGAGTTCCTGCTTGAATTCCCCCCGCATGCGCCGTACAATGCATGCATGAAGAAGCCGCATGAGGATGTCGATCTTTTTGCCTACGAGCGTGCATTAACGGCCGATGGCCGAGGGCGTATCGCCGGCATCGATGAAGTGGGGCGCGGTGCGCTTGCGGGGCCGCTCGTTGCAGCGGGCGTGATACTCGATCTCGACAACGTCCCGCTGGGGATAAACGATTCAAAGAAGCTTTCCGCCAGGAAACGCGAAACGCTTTACGATGCCATCATCGCCTCGGCGCGCGCGTACAAGATAGTGTTCACTCCGATAGAGACGATAGACGATGTGAACATCCTCAATGCGACGATAATGACCATGCAGGCCATAGTCCGGGAGATGGACCCTCCGCCAGACCATCTTCTCATCGATGCGGTGCATCTGCCGGCGGTATCCACGCCGCAGACATCCATCATCAAAGGGGATGCGAAGTCAGTATCAATAGCGGCGGCAAGCATTCTCGCGAAAGTCGCGCGCGACAGGCATATGGAGGAGCTCTCAAAAGGTTTTCCCGGCTACGGCTGGGAGAAGAACAAGGGCTACGGTGCGAAGGACCATATCGAGGCGATACATACGAAGGGCGTCACTGAGCATCATCGCCGGACATTCGCCCCGGTCTCCGGGATACTGGAGACGAATACGCTCTTCTAACCCTTCGGCTGCGCCCCGAAGCGATTGAGAAGATCGTCGATGACGGCGCGGTTCTCGTCGTTCACATAAACGAACTCGACGTATTTTTTCTCGTCCTGCCAGCGCTTAACGGCGCCCTTGAACGCAAGGTGCTCGCCGAAAATATCCAGTTCTATCTTGACGATCTCGTTCTTTGCGTAGGTGGTCGAGCATGTGACGGCGATCCCATTGGGCGAAAGATCGACGAGCGCTTCGCGGTATTCCTCGCCGGTAACCTTCTTTATCAGCGCTGTCTCGCCGCCGGAAAAATAGATGCGAACGTCCCTGAGCATGGGCACCACCGTACTGTTACTATATCCGAGTGCGGCGATTCTGTAAAGATGCTGATGCACACATGCTGATGCACGCGACTTATTGACATCGTTCATAAAAATTCGTATACTAAGCGCTCTAAGAGAAGGCCTTGTCCACAAAGCGCACTTGTGCTGCACGGGCGCGTACAAGGAGCATTTTCCACCATGGAGATCATTGAAAAGGACGGCGGGTCCGTCCGTATCGCGGTGCTGGAAGGCGATCTCACCGCCGATGACGGCATGCATATGCGCGATGTCATTCTCGACGCCATGCGTTCGCCCTCGTGCCGGCGTCTTTACTTCGATATGAGCAATGTACGTTTTATCGGCTCAAGCGGGCTCGGCGTCCTGCTTTTCGGGCTGAGGCGTCTCCGGGAACAGAAAAAAGAACTTGCTATCTGCAATGTCGCTCCGCCGGTGCGGAAACTTTTTCAGGATATTCGCCTGGACGCCGTCCTGCCCATGGATGAGAAGGTCACGGTGCGTTGATAGAGGAGCGGGGGGCGTGACCGCGCCTGCCAATGGATGTCCGTGTCTACGCGGACTCCCTTACGATAAGCCGCGACGGCAGCTGTTCGCTCGCAACTTCTTCGCCGCGTATGCGGTGTATGAGCTTCTTTGCCGCAAGCGCGCCGATGTCATAGAGGGGGTTGTCGATGGTGGTGAGCGCCGGTGTCAGGAGCGTAGAGACATCCTGATTATCGAACCCGGTCACCCGTACATCCGCAGGTATCGCGACGTTCTCCCGCTTGAACGCTTCGATGAGCCCGAATGCCATGCGGTCATTGGCGCAGACGATCGCATCCGGGAACGGTGCACCGAGAAAATGGGAAGCGGCATTGCGGCCGCTCGTTCGTGAGAAGTCGCCGTCAACGGAGCGCATGACGGTAAATCCGAATTCCTCTGCGAGCGATGAGAAAAGCCGCGTCCGGTCGACGGCATTGACGAAGCTTTCCCCGCCGTTGAGAAAGCCGAGCACACGTACGCTTTTTTCGCGGAAATAGGCGAACAGTTCACGCATCCCGGATTCTGAATCCGTATCGACGGATATGAACGGTTTTCCGGGGACGTAATGATGCACGAGCACGAACGGCACCGTGCGCGAATGGAGCTCGTCATACCGTGTATCGCCGATACGTCCGCCGAGGAAGATGAACCCGTCGACCGCATGCGAGAGCACCTCGCGCTCAAGGTCGCGTGCGGAAAGGCCGTCATCGGTAATGACCGTCACCGAATAGCGTGCCGCCTTCGCCGCGCCGACAGCACCGTAGAGCACCTTGGAAAAATACTCCGACGGCACGGCGCGAACGCGTCCCTCGCTCATCGAGAACGGGATGACGAGCCCTAAGCGGAAACTTTTCTTCTGATAAAAGCTCCGGGCAAGGTCCGACGGTACATAGCCGAACCGTTTGGCGATGC
>JBBTBY010000033.1 GCA_038043445.1 Spirochaetota bacterium | reverse complement strand
TTGCGCTCGAACACCTTATAGAGATAGTATACCTGTTTCTCTTCGTCATGCCGCCCAAGCGTCTCGTACGTTCGCTTGAGGATGAAAAGGTTCTCGACCGTCCGGTCCATATCCGGCTTCCCGTCGGTATATACCACGAGCGATCTCGCATTGTGTTTCGACAGTGCACCCCACGGTATCTCGCAGCGTTCGCGGAAATCGACCTTGCGAAAATTGATGCGCCCTGCTATATCGCCGTCACGGAAGGAAATGTCCGCCCGCTCTCGGAACGTGGAGAACGATAGGGCGATCTCGCCCTTCTCGCCGATAACGATGTTCTGCATGCCGGTATAGCCGTAGAACGTTATCCGATTGAACCGCGCGAACGCGTTCACCGTCATCTCGCTGAAATGCGAACCGCTCTTGAACACGGCCACGTTCATATCGAACATGCCGTTAAGCTTCATCTGCTTGAAATCGGCCCAGGTATCGAACGTGACGTTCTCGAACGTTGCCCGCGCATGGAACACCGTGCGAATGAAGTCGGCCTCGGCGATAAAATGCGCCTCGGAAAAATTCGCCCACCGATGGAACTGTACGTCCGAAATATCGGTCTTCGCATGGAACACGGTCTCGCCGAACGACGCATCCCCCATGAACACGGCCGAGGAGAACGTCGCCTTGCCGCGCACTTCCGCAGCGCTCATGACGAAATCGCCCTTTGCCCGTACGCCCGAGAAATAGGCCATCGCATGGAACCGTGAAAAACGCAGGAGCACCTCGCGCTCGAACGTCGCCTTCCAGAAATTCGCCTCGCGTTCGAAGCGCGCCTTCGTCAGATCGAGCGTATCCCCGAACACGGCCTCGCCGGCATCGATCATGCTGAACGTCGCATCAGAGAGGTCGACACGCGCCTTGAATATCGCCCGCCGCATATCGACGTTCGAACCGAATATCCAGTATTTGCAGCTGAGCGTCTTCTCGACGGTCATGCGCGACAGGACGACCGCGGGGAGCACTATCGCAGGCATCCCGCCGTCGCTCATCGCCAGAGCGGCTTCATCGGCCGAAGCGATGACACGGTATGTAAGTGCGTTCGACGGAACGAAGAACACACGCGGGAAATCGGTCACGGTGAGCACATCGGGAATGCCGTTCGCGAACGGTCTATCGCTTGACAGCTCCGCAAGCACCTGTGCATACGTCAATGCTTTTGCTGCAGATGCTTCCATACAGTGATCAGCGGCGGTCGATCTTCGCCTTCTCTATCTCGTAGGCGATATCCGCTTTCGCCTTGTTCTCGCTGATGATGCGCTGCGCCTGGGCGATAGCCACCTCGAATTCCTTCGCCGTTTCGGCGACTTCCTTCTCCGCCTTGAGCCGTTTGACGTTCGCCTTCGCCTCGCCGAGGCTCGCCTCCGCCCGCACTTCGGCTATCTGCGCCTTGCCGAACGAATCGAAATATCCGTTGTCGTCCCACACCTTCTCGATGACGAGGGTGAGCGTCTCGTAGCCTATCTTGATGAGGTCTTCACGCGCGGCATCGGTGAATTTCCGCGCCGTATCCGGCAGACGGAGATGGAGCTGCTCCGGTTCTATCGTCGCCACGGCCTCAAGGATATGCCCCTCGAGCAGGTTAAGGACGATGCGCCGCATCTCGTCCTCGCTCTTATCGAGTATGAGCGGCACCGCTTTTATGAGCGTCCTCGCCTCCGGCCGTATACGCACCTGCGCAACGCCGTTGATGCTTACCGGCACGCCGGTCTTGGTGAGCGCGCTCTTTATGCTGAACGGTATCTCCATGGTCGCAAGCGAGATGCCTGCCGAGCGTTCGATGAGCGGCATGATGAACGCACCGCCGTGTTCCACGACACGGAACGCGTGCGCTTCGCCGGCAGCGACCGCTTTCTTCTTCGGGCGTGCGCCGTAGACGATGAGCATCTCGTTGGGGCGTATGCGCCGATAGCGGAGCTTCATGAGAACGGCAAGGATGATGAGTATCGCGAGACATGACCCTGATGCGGCAAGAAGAAGGAAGGGTATCTGCATATGCGTGCTCCTCGATATCGTCGATCGCGCCCGTCGGTCCGAAATGCGGCGATTCCCTTCGCCAAGGCGCATGTACGTGCGATTATTCTACGCGAAACCGCGCCATTGTCAAGTTGACAAAAAAACAAACGGCGATATACTGCGCAACCGATAGATCGATCCAACACCGCTCGGGTGGTGAAATTGGTAGACACGCCAGTTTGAGGGGCTGGTGGACGCAAGTCTGTGCTGGTTCAAATCCAGTCCCGAGCACAGTACGCCGACCGCATACGAGCGGGGGCATCTTCGCTTCGCAGTACAAAGCGTTTCCGTCTCATCGGGGCGCGAAGGAGATGACGGCATGGTAAAAGAGATCGAGAACCCCGAACAGTTCGAGAACACGGTGTTGAAATACAACGGCATGAGCGTCGTCGATTTCTGGGCGGGGTGGTGCGGGCCGTGCAAAGCGCTTTCGCCGGTGTTCGATCGCCTTTCAGAGAAATATTCCGCCGTCAATTTCGTCAAGGTCAATGTCGAACAGAACCAGGCGGTCGCCGCGCGCTTCTCGGTCAATGCGCTCCCGACCATCCTCTTCCTCAAGAACGGCAAAGTGGTGCAGCAGATCACCGGATCGGCCACGGAAAGCAAGATAACAGAATCCCTCACCAAGAACATGGCGTAGCGGGGGCGACGGTGCGTTCTCTGGGAGCGTCCATGGAGAATATCCGCCTTTCCATCTTTTATATCATCTATGCGTTCGCGCGCGTGTTCCGTTTCACCCATCTGTATGCAGCCGGTTTCGCTGTCAAGCTTTGTTATTTATACATAAAAAAGATATACATCGATCTTTCCCTGTTCTATTACTTCAAGGACCCCGACGATGTGGGCCTCTTCGAATGTTTCATCCTCGATGACAAATCGCTCGACTATGTGGCGCACGGCATATCCGACCGCAGCGAAAAACTGAACAAGCAGTCGTTCATCATAAACCTCGCACGGAGCGATACCTCGCTCGCCGCACAAAAACACGACGATGATGTGAGCAACGTGTCGATAACCACGAACGAGAAGAAGCGCATCATCGCCGAGAAGGCGATAGAATTAAACGAGGTGCTCACCTACTTCGCAAAACGTATCGACAAGGTCAATCGGCGGCTCTATCGCCGCGTGAACTGGCTCTACCGGACGCTCTATTGCTCGGTATACAAGCGCGATCGATCGTTCTTCGCGAAGGAACATGTCATCCTTGAAAAACCCGACCTCGACACCATCATCCGCATGGCCACCGAGGGCACCGGGAAATAGCGGCGCTTCGTCCGAAGCACACGCCGACACACCGCCGCCGTATTGACATTTTCATCTATAGCGATACCATCCCCGGACATTACGTTAACCTATGGAAAGAACAACGGAAAAGACCACCGGCGCTGCTGCCAAGGGCGCTCGCGAAAAAAGAACGGATGCCGAGCGTTCGCAGTGGCTTTATTACACGCGCCATCCGCTCACCGACGCCTATCGCGACAATCTCTATCGCGATCGCTATCGGCTGACGATACAGCTCTCGGTGAAGGAGGGCACGCCCTCGCAGCTGGGCGTGGCGTTGAAGCTGCACGAAGATGCCGCCGGATGGGAAGCGCGCGTGAACGATCTTGAGCATTTCCTCTTCTCGACGGTACTCGGCGAAGAGCAGGATATCGGCGATGCCAAACGCATCATCGAGATCGAGGACCTTACCGCGCTCGATGCGCGCATCGTACGTTTTCTCGACGGCGTGTTCCGTGCCGGCTCGCATCGCGCGGAGTCGTATCGCCTCTGGCTCACCGATACACGGGCGGCCGATCTCATCCGGCTCATCCGCGAACACCGTAACACCATGCTCGACGGGAAGCCCGCGCTGGTCAGCGACGATGTGCTTTCGCCTTCCATCAGCGGCACCGACGAAGCGGACGGATCGCTTGTCGTCACACCGGGACTTTCCCCCGTCGAAGAATCGGCCGAGGCCATTCCCGTCGACCAGCGGATACTGACGTTCGGTGCGCTCTGCCCGTTCGTGCTCGCGGGGCGCATATTCCATCTTACCGAACCCTCGTACCCGAAATTCATCACCGACTACTTCTCGACACCGTGCGTCATCCCCGCGTCCTATCGCGCGGATTTCCATGCACGCGTCGTACCCGCGATAAAAAAGCAGTACCGCCTCACCCTCCCCGACCATGCCGACGCCCCCGCCGCGTTCCCGGTGAGCCCGCTCGTTTTCCTCGACTACGATGGGACATCGGTACATGCGACGATAAAATTCAAATACGGCAAGACCATCATCGAGCCGTACGTATCGCGCGCGAAGGAACCGCCGGAAGTGAAGCATATCTACCGCGACAAGGAAAAAGAAGAATTTTTCTGCGCCACGCTCGCTCGTTATCTCGAACGCGACGGCGAGTACACATTCTCCACCAAGGACGATGAAAGGATATTCACCTTAAGCTACCGCATGCTGCCGCTCCTCCAGGAGAAGGGATGGACGTTCTTCTACAGCGAAGCGTTCAAAAGCCTTCGGGTGAACGTGAAGCCGCCGAAACTGTCGGTGAGCATCACGAAGGATATCGATTTTTTCGAAGTGAACTTCTCGCTCGACGGCGTAAAGGAACTGCAGGACATATCATCGCTGATACAGAACGTTCGCGCGGGAAAGGAATACATTCGCCTGCAGAGCGGGTCGTTCGTACCGGTGGATAAGGAAGTACTCTCCTACATCGCCACGCTTATGAACAATGCATCCCTCGCCCCCGGGAGCGGAAGCTCGTATCTTCTGCCGCTCTTTAATGCGCCGCATTTCGTCGAGGAGCTTGAGAAACATTCCGGCGTCGCCCTCGATGTTGCCCCCAAGGCGAAGGAATCGATAGGCGATATCCGCTCGAGCGAGTACGATGAATCGCCCCCCGACGGTATTACCGGCACGTTCCGCCCGTATCAGCTGGCCGGGTATCAGTGGCTGCGCAAGCTCTCCGCAATGAAGCTTTCCGGCATACTCGCGGACGATATGGGTCTCGGGAAAAGCTTTCAGACGATAGCGTCCATCCTGAAAGAGAAGCAATCGGGTGCGAGCGCGCCGAGCCTCATCGTCTGCCCGACATCATGCGTGCTCAACTGGCTCATGGAGTTGAAGAAGTTCGCGCCGTCGCTCACGGCGAGCGTCATTCAGGGCACGACGGAACGACGCGAGAAGCGCATCCGCAACCTGTCGCACACGGATGTGGGCATAACCTCCTACGCGAGCATACGCCGCGATGTATCGCGCTACGAGGGCATGAAGCTCACGTATGTAATACTCGATGAAGCGCAGCATATCAAGAACGCCAACACGCAGAACGCGAAAGCGGCGAAAGCGATAGCATCGGAAAAGCGACTGGTCCTCACCGGCACGCCCATGGAGAACAGCGTGAGCGAGCTCTGGTCGATATTCGATTTTCTCATGCCGGGATTCTTCCCGCGCCACAGCGAATTCGTCACCCAGTACGAAGCGCCGATACTGAGCGAGAACAACACTGAGGCGCTTGGTGCCTTGAAGCGCAAGATCGCCCCGTTCATACTGCGCCGGCTCAAGAAGGACGTGCTCCCCGATCTCCCGCCGAAGCTCACGAGCGTCGCCTACTGCGATCTGACGAAGGACCAGAAAGAGCTCTATCTATCCATATTGGATGCGGCACGCATAGAGATATTCGATGCGGTGAAGAAGAAGGGTTTTCAGAACGCAAAAATAGAGATATTCTCCGCGCTCACGCGCCTGCGTCAGGTATCCTGTCATCCCCTCCTTCTGGATATATCGAAACGCGGGGCATCGCATACGAGCGGGAAATTCAAGCTCTTCATGGAGCTCATCGACGAAGTGCTCGACGGCGGACACCGCGTCATCGTCTTCAGTCAGTTCACGAAAATGTTGAAGATAATACGCGAGGCGCTCATACGCCGCTCCATCGGCCATCTCTATCTCGACGGGGCCACACAGAACAGGATGGAACTTGTCAACCGCTTCAATGCGGGCGAAGTGCCGGTATTCCTCTTGAGCCTCCGCGCAGCGGGGACCGGCCTTACGCTCACCGCGGCGGACACCGTCATGCATTTTGATCCCTGGTGGAACCCCATGGTGGAAGATCAGGCAACCGACCGCGCCTACCGAATCGGACAGACGCGGACGGTAACGACGTATAAGCTCGTCACTAAAGGGACTATCGAGGAAAAGATACTGCTGCTGCAGGACAAGAAGCGCACGCTCATCGACAGCGTCATCGATAAGGGCGGCGGCGCGGGTAAACTGAGCTGGGATGATGTGAAGTCGCTGCTGGGGTGAAGGGAATAACCCTTATATCATTTTTTCATAGAAGGGATTGTTTTCCTCACCATCTTCCGATATAATCCTCACAAATCTACAACGGGGTTTCACATGGCACAACGTCTTTTCGTCTTCATTCTCCTCGCCACAATTCTCTGCGCCGCGGAGAAAAAACCGCGCGT
>JBBTBY010000032.1 GCA_038043445.1 Spirochaetota bacterium | reverse complement strand
TTCAATACTCCCAAATACGCCCGGCATGCGCAACTGCGCGCAATATGTGTGGACGATACGAAGAAACATTGTCGAATTACCGCGAGCAGCGTTTACAATGTGCCGAAGCGCTGCTGTATATGGGAAAATATAAAGATATACTGAACTCATTCCCCGATCAGGCATACATGTACGCATCGGCGCTTTTATACTCGGGACGGAGCAGCGAGGTCATTTCCCGATACCCCAATTTGCGTGAACAATGCGCGAATGCCCTCATCGTGCTCGAAAGATATGATGAAGTGCTTTCCAATTACAGTACATATTATTACCATTACATGCGCGCATGTCAAATGACAGCGCTCAAACACTATATCGCCGGCAGAAAAGAGGCCGCCTATACCCAATTCAATGGATTGACGAACGCCCAGTATTCACGGACATGGGGGTTGCCGTTCTATTTTTATCGCTTCCTTCTCGTGCCGTACCTTCATTTTCTCGACGGCGACAAAGCTGCATTCACAAAAGCATGCGAAGAGATCGTTGCGGACAGCAAATACCCGTACATGCAGATGCTCTGGCATCATGCGGCGTATGCCATCGGCAGGATAGACGAGAAAGAATTCCTCGCCCAACCGCGTAAGATGCAGCTCACGGGAACTCATTGCCTCGCGACCGCGATGCGCTGTGAATACAACGGCGATACGGCACAAGCCCTGCGCTGGTATCGGAAATTCATTGCCTTGCCGCTTTATGAGGGTGTACAGGCGTACGATGTATTCGTAAAATGGCGCATACGCGAGCTCTCGAAGCGATAATTTTATTCTGATGCGTACGCATATCGTGCGATATCCGCTATTGCCACCGCCATATCCGCCTGATATAATGCATCATCCGATATCCGGAGGGCGAAATGGCGGCGAAAAAACCGATACTATCGAAAGACGAAACGAAGAACATCGATGCGTACTGGCGCGCGGCGAATTATCTCTCCGTCGGCCAGATATATCTCCTTGATAATCCCCTCCTCAAAGAGCCGCTCTCGATAAAACACATCAAGCCGCGGCTTCTCGGTCATTGGGGCACATCGCCGGGACTTAATTTCATCTATGTCCACCTCAACCGCATGATAAAGAAATACGATCTTGATATGATATACATCACCGGCCCCGGGCACGGCGGACCGTCGCTCGTAGCGAACACTTATCTCGAAGGTACGTACAGCGAAGTGTATCCGCTTATATCGCAGGACGAGGCGGGGATAAAAAAACTTTTCAAGCAGTTCTCATTCCCCGGGGGCATTCCGAGCCATGTGGCTCCGGAAACGCCGGGCTCCATTCACGAGGGCGGCGAGCTCGGCTATGCCGTATCGCATGCCTTCGGCGCCGTGTTCGATAACCCCGATCTCATCGCTGCCTGTGTCGTCGGCGACGGCGAGGCGGAGACGGGACCGCTCGCGGCAAGCTGGCACTCGAATAAATTCCTTAATCCGAAGAATGACGGTGCCGTGCTCCCGATACTCCATCTCAATGGATACAAGATAGCCAATCCGACTATACTCGCACGCATCGACCGCGATGAACTGATATCGCTTTTCAAAGGATACGGGTACACGCCGTACTTCGTCGAAGGGAGCGATCCGGCGAAGATGCACCTTTCCATGGCGGCGACGCTTGAGAAAGTGATCGGCGAGATACGCTCGATACAGAAGAAAGCGCGTGCGGGGAAGAAGCCGCCGGTGCGCCCGAAATGGCCGATGATCGTCTTCATCACTCCCAAGGGATGGACGGGGCCGAAGTCGGTTGATGGGAAAAAGACCGAGGATCATTGGCGGTCGCATCAGGTGCCGCTTTCGGAGATGGCTGAGAATCCCGCTCACGTGAAGATACTCGAGCAATGGATGAAGAGCTATAAGCCCGAAGAGCTCTTCGATGCGAACGGTACGCTCAAAGCGGAACTTGCCGCGCTCGCGCCGAAAAAGAACAAACGCATGGGGGCCATTACGCATGCCAACGGCGGGGCGCTGCTTCGCGATCTTGCCATGCCTGATTTCAGGAAGTATGCGGTGAAGATCGAAAAACCCGGCACGGCGACGGCCGAATCGACGCGCGTCATGGGGACATTCCTCCGCGATGTGATGAAAGAGAACATGGCATCGAAGAATTTCCGTGTATTCGGTCCCGACGAAACGACATCCAATCGCCTCGGCAATGTGCTCGATGTGACAGCGCGTACGTGGCTCGCGAAGACGCTGAAAGAGGATGATAAGCTCGCCGCCGACGGGCGCGTGATGGAAATATTGAGCGAGCACACCTGCCAGGGCTGGCTCGAGGGATATCTTCTCACCGGACGGCATGGGTTCTTCTCCTGCTACGAGGCGTTCATACACATCATCGATTCGATGTTCAATCAGCATGCGAAGTGGCTGAAGACCACGCGGCATATCCCGTGGCGGCGGCCCATCGCATCGCTCAATTATCTCCTCACGTCGCATGTCTGGCGGCAGGACCATAACGGCTTCTCGCATCAGGACCCCGGCTTCATCGATCATGTCGTGAACAAAAAAGCGGAAGTGATACGGGTATATCTTCCGCCGGATGCGAACACGCTCCTCTCGGTCACCGATCATTGCCTTAAAAGCCGCAATTACGTGAACGTCATCGTCGCGGGAAAACAGCCGGCGCTGCAGTATCTCGATATGGATACCGCGGTCGCGCATTGCACGAAGGGTGCGGGCATCTGGACGTTCGCAAGCAATGATCAGGGGGGCGATCCGGATGTCGTCATGGCATGCGCAGGCGATGTGCCCACGCTCGAGACGCTTGCAGCCGTCGACATACTTCGGCGCGAATTGCCGACGCTCAAAGTGCGCGTGGTGAACGTTGTCGATCTCATGTCGCTGCAGCCGACGAATGAACACCCGCACGGACTGTCTGGCGCGGATTTCGATTCGCTTTTCACGAAGGAGAAGCCGGTCATATTCGCATTCCACGGCTATCCGTGGCTGATACATCGCCTCGTCTATAAGCGCACGAATCACGCCAATTTCCATGTGCGCGGTTATAAGGAAGAAGGCACGACAACGACACCGTTCGATATGGTCGTTTTGAACGAACTCGACCGGTTCGATCTCGTTGACGATGTCATCGATCGTGTGCCGGGATTGAGCGCCGCCCATGTGAAACAGAGGATGCATGACAAGCTCATCGAGCATAAACGCTACATCAATGAGCACGGCGAGGACATGCCGGATATTCGCGATTGGAAATGGCCGTATTGATGCGGCTTATTTCGCTTTCTTCTTTTTGACCGGCGCTTCCTGTCTTTCAAGCTTCCGCGCGTGAAGCTCCTCGCGCTTTTTCTTATTCTCTTCATTGTGAAGGAATTCATCATACGCGGCGACGACATCGAGCGTGCCGACGGGACCGAGCTCGATGACGCGGTTTGCCACCGTCGACATGAGCTCATGGTCATGCGATGTGAAAAGGATGTTCTCCTTGAACGTGCACATGCCGTCGTTGAGCGACGATATCGATTCAAGATCGAGGTGATTGGTCGGGTCGTCGAAAATGAGGAAATTCGCGTTGGCGAGCATCATGCGCGAGAGCATGCAGCGCACCTTCTCGCCGCCGGAAAGCACGTTCGCTTTCTTGAGCGGCTCCTCGCCGGAAAAAAGCATGCGCCCGAGGAATTGGCGTATGAACTCCTCGTCCTTTTCCTTCGAATACTGCCTCAACCAGTCGATGAGGTTCACGTCCGCTTCGAAGAACGACGTCACATCCTTGGGGAAGAACTCCTTCGTTATCGTCGTTCCCCATTCGATAGTGCCGCTGTCGGGCTTACTCACGCCGATAAGCACTTCGAAAAGCGAGCTCACGGCCATTTTGTTCTGCGATACAAATGCGATCTTATCATGGGCGTTCACGGTAAAGGTCACATCGGAAAAGAGCGTTTCTCCGTCAACAGCCTTCGAAAGCCCTTCTACCGAGAGGATGATATTCCCCGGCTCACGTTCCGCCTTGAAGCCGACGAAGGGGTATTTTCTGCTCGATGGCTTGATGTCCTCAAGCGTGATCTTCTCAAGGAGATTCCTCCGCGATGTGGCCTGACTCGATTTCGAAGCGTTGGCAGAGAACCGCGCGATGAATTCCTTAAGTTCGGTCACCTTCGATTCCATCTTCTTGTTGTATTCCTGCTTCTGCCTGAGCGCTAACTCGCTCGCCTGTTTCCAGAAGGTGTAATTGCCGGTAAAGAGCTTGATCTTTCCGAAATCAATATCCGCCACATGCGTACAGATGCGGTCGAGGAAATGCCGGTCGTGCGAAACGACGATGACCGTGTTCCTGAAGTCGATGAGGAAATCCTCGAGCCACTCCACCGTTTCAATGTCGAGATTGTTCGTCGGCTCGTCGAGAAGAAGGATATCGGGATTGCCGAAAAGCGCCTGCGCGAGGAGTACGCGCACTTTCTGCATTGCGCTCAATTCCTTCATCTTCAGGTCGTGCAGCGTGTCAGGGATATCGAGCCCGCGAAGGAGCGCCCCCGCATCCGCCGGCGCATTGTAGCCGTTCATGCGGCCTATCTCCTCTTCGAGCTCGGCCGAGCGCATGCCGTCGGCATCGCTGAAATCCGGTTTCGCATAGAGCGAGTCACGTTCCGTGAAAATATCGAAAAGCTTCTTGTGGCCGCGTATGACCGTGTTAAGCACTTCCATTTCGTCGAATTCGTTCTGATTCTGCCTGAGAACGGCGATGCGCTCATCGGGACCGGTAGATACCGTGCCGCGTGAGGATTCCATCTCGCCGGAGAGTATCTTCAGGAAGGTGGACTTGCCCGAGCCGTTGGCGCCGATAAGTCCGTAGCAGTTGCCCGGCGCGAAGCTTATCGTTACTTCATCGAAGAGTACGCGTTTGCCGAATTGAAGACTGATGTTCTCGGTAGTGAGCATAATTTTTTCCGGCAGAGAGTATACAGGCACCGGGGAAGAAAGGCAATGGTGCTATTCGACGATATCCTCGTCCTTCGGCACGAATTTCGTCTTCGGGAGATCGCCCTCGATCTTCTTCGCCGAAGGATCGATATTGGTCACGCTTATGTCGATGCCCGGCGCGGTGTTGGTGACACTGAAAGCAACGGGTATCTTCCCTTTGCGTATAAGGTCGATGACCTCGCGTATCTTGTCGTACTGATAGTAGCTCCTGTCGACCTTGCCGAGGAAGGTCTCATACCAATTGGCGGCGTTCGTATAGTCCTTGAGCACGAGGAGCGTGTGCCCGGTATGCAGATACGGCGTTGCATAGTAGAAGTTGGTTCGCTTCTGCGACTCGATAAGCTCGGTGCCTTTTCGATAATTGACGAGCGCGTTGGTGTAATTCCGGAGCATGTAGTGCATATCGCCCAGATTGACGAGGTACGCAGGCTCGCTGTCATTGAGATCTATCGCCGTCCGGTAATACTGTATCGCCACGGTGAAATTCGATTCGCGCGATTCGATGTTGCCGAGGTAGAAATACGCGCGGTCATTGATGCTGTTGGGATATTTCTGGAGATACCCCTTGATGAGGCGTTTGGCCACCGCAAAGCGGTTCTGAAAATACGCCTTCTCTCCTTCGAGGAAATCCGGGTCGGGCGGTATCGCCGCGATGAACACCAGAAGCGATGCGGCTATCATGAGAACTGCTTTCTTCATAAGATACGGTTCTTCTCCTCGCGCTTGATGCGCCGAAGTTCGAGCGTCAGTTCGCGTTTTATTTCATTGGGGATGCGCTCCACGAAAACGGTGCCGTCGATATGATCTATCTCATGCTGCATGACGCGTGCGAGAAGCCCGTCCGCTTCCACGCGGTAGAGCTTGCCGTCGAGGTCGTAATATTCCACGGTGACGAGCTTCGGTCGAGTGACCTCGGCACGTACCCCGGGCACCGAGAGGCAGCCTTCCTCATCGGCAACGGTCTCTTCCGAGCGGGCTTTGATGACTGGATTGACCATGGTAAGCGACTGCCCCTTGCGCCGCTCGTTCTCCGGTATCCGTATGACGACAAGACGGTCGCCCGCGCCGACCTGATTGGCCGCCAGTCCCACCCCGTCGGCAGTCTGCATGGTCTCGAACATATCCTTTACGAGGGAGAGCGTATGTTCGTCGACCTTCTTAATATCGCTGCACGGGGTGCGCAGAATATCGGCTCCATACCAGAAAATACGCCGTACGGCCATCGAAAATCACCTTCTTTTATTGTCGGCACTATCGTTCCCATTGATAATACAATTACAACGGGGGAAAATCAATAAAGCAACATATTGACATTTCCCCTTTTTGCACTATAGTACCCCCGTTGTTCGCGGGAATAGCTCAATTGGTAGAGCGCCACCTTGCCATGGTGGATGTCGCGGGTTCGAGTCCCGTTTCCCGCTCAGTAAGTACCCCGGCTGCTCCGGGGTATATTTATCCTATGAGCAGCGACAGACAATAAAAGCAGGGTTGATCCATGGAATCTGGTTTTTCGTTCGACAAAAGCAAGGGAGAGAACGGGGCGCTCCTCGTTACCGCTGCCGTATCGCAGACGGCCCTCGATGCCGTCGCTGACAAGGTGCTCGCGGATTTCCGCCCGCACGTCGAGATAAAGGGCTTTCGCAAGGGACGCGTCCCGGACGATATCATTCGGACGCGGTATAAGGACGCCATCGCCTCCGAATCGGAAGAGCATCTGGCGGAACAGGCTTGGGCCGAATTCGCGAAAGCGGAGAGCCTCTCCGTGTTCGGTAATCCGGAGCTCACCAAGCGTGAGAACAACGGCACGCTGAAATTCACCTATCTCTACTATCCGCAGCCGTCGGTAAAACTCCCCGATCTCTCAAAAATAAAGGTCGAGCGTGAGAACTGGTCCATCGATGACGCCGTCGTGGACGCCGCGTTTGAGATATACAAAAAGGAATACGGCAAGAGCGTCGAGGACAATGACAAGGTCATCGAGGCAGGGGACATGGTCACCTGCGATCTTACCTATCTGAACGAGAAATTCGGCCGCTACAATAAAAAAGAGATACGCCTCCGGGCGGCAAGCGACAAGGAAGATTTCGTCTTCGCACAGGCCATCATCGGCATGAAAGCGGGCGGCCAGAAAGAAGTGGCTACCGTCATGCAGGGCGAGAAAGCCGCCGTGAAGATAACGGTGAGCAAGATCGAAACGCTCATCCCCTCGACGTTCACCGACGAGGAGAAGGAAAAAGCGGACAATATAAAGAAATTTCTCCGCCAGCAGCTTGAAACGGCGACGAACGGCAAGAAGGAATCGGAGCTCATCAAGGCCATCGACGATGCGCTCCTCGAGAAAGTAACGCTTGCGATACCCAAAGGGTTCCTCGATACGTATGCGGATGCGCTCATGTCGCGCGTACAGGAACGTACGGTCTCGCGTACGGGGCTCAAGTTCGAGGAATATCTCGCGTTCACCGGAAAGACAGAGGATGAGCTCAAAGCAGAACAGAGAAAGGACTCCGAGCGTGAGATAACCCTCTCCGTGCTCCGCGGCGAGATATTCAGCGCGAACAAGAACGATATCAAAGTGAACGAAGAGCAGATGAACATGTATGCGCGTGAGCTTTATCAGCGCGAAACGCAGCAGGGTCTCGCCAAGCGTACCAAGGAAGAGCAGCAGACGATAATGCGGCGCATCGCCTCGGCCGCGCAGGAATACGGCGCGACAGCGGCCATCAATGAATTCGTAAAGGGAAAGGTCACCGTCACGGACAAGAAGGGAGCAGCCTATGTGCCCACCCGCGACGACCTTTTCTTCTGGCGGTAATCGTATGCAGGAGAAGGATGATATGCTCGTACCATTCGTCATCGAACAGACCAATCGCGGCGAACGCTCCTACGATATCTATTCGCGTCTGCTCAAGGACCGCATCGTTTTTGTCGGCGACGGCATCAATGACGCGGTATCCAACGCCATCGTCGCGCAGCTTCTTTTCCTCGAGGGCGACAACCCGGAGAAAGATATTTTCATGTACATCAACAGCCCCGGCGGCGTCGTATCGGCGGGTCTCGCCATTTACGACACCATGCAGTACATCAAGCCATTGGTGAGCACGGTGTGCATCGGACAGGCGGCGAGCATGGCTGCGGTGCTTTTAGCGAGCGGTGCCACCGGCAAGCGTTTTGCAACGCCCAATGCGCGCATCATGATACATCAGCCCTCCGGCGGCGCCGAGGGGCAGGCGACCGATATCGACATACAGGCGAAGGAAATACTGCGCATACGCGCACGGTTAAACGAGATACTTGCGAAGCACACCAAACAGGATGTCGAAACGATAGCGCGCGACAGCGAGCGCGACCGCTTCATGTCGAGCGAAGAAGCGAAGACGTACGGCATCATCGACGAGATAATCACCAAGCGGCTCTAAGGACAATGGCAAAGAAAGAAGATAAAGACAAGGAAGTACGCTGCAGCTTCTGCGGACGCGGCGAGGGCGAGACCTCCCATATCATCGAGGGGCATAATGTCGCTATCTGCAGCGACTGTGTCGCCACCGCGCACGACCTTATCACAAAAAAACCGCAGACGGGGAAAAAAGAGGAACTGAACGTCATCCCCCCGCATGAGATAAAAGCGGTGCTCGATGAATACGTCATCGGACAGGATTTCGCGAAGAAGATACTTTCCGTCGCCGTGTACAATCACTACAAGCGCATACGCATGGCGGACAAGAAAAGCACCCATACGTTCGGCGATGTCGAGATAGAGAAGTCGAACATACTCCTTGTCGGACCCACCGGAAGCGGGAAAACGCTCCTCGCGCGTACGCTCGCGAAAACGCTCAATGTGCCGTTCGCCATAGCGGACGCCACTACGCTCACCGAAGCGGGTTATGTCGGCGAGGACGTGGAGAACATACTCCTTCGGCTCATACAGAACGCGGGCGGGAACATACCCCTCGCTGAAAAAGGCATCATCTATATCGACGAGATCGATAAGATATCGCGTAAGAGCGAATCACAGTCGATAACCCGTGATGTATCCGGCGAAGGCGTACAGCAGGCGCTCCTCAAGATAGTGGAAGGCACCATCGCGAACGTCCCGCCGCAGGGCGGACGCAAGCATCCGCATCAGGAATATCTGCGCATCGATACGACGAACATACTCTTCATCTGCGGCGGCGCTTTCGTGGACCTGGAAAAAACGGTGGCCGAACGCATCAACAAGAAAGGCATGGGGTTCACCACCGATGTGGCCGCTATGGACACGCTCAATTACGGGGAGATCATCGCACACGTGACCCCGCAGGACCTCATCAAGTACGGCATCATACCGGAACTTGTCGGCAGGCTTCCCGTCATCGCGCATCTGGATGACCTTGATGCCGTTGCGCTCAAACGCATACTCACCGAGCCGAAGAACGCGCTTGTAAAACAGTATCAAAAGCTCTTTGCCTATGACAGCATATCGCTTGCCTTCGACGACGGCGCGCTCGATCTCGTCGTGTCCGAAGCGATAAAGCGCAAGGTCGGTGCACGGGGCCTGCGCGCGATACTCGAAACGATAATGCTCGACCTCATGTACGACATACCGGCGAAGAAGAACGTCAAAACGTTCACGGTAAGCCGCGATCTTATCGCCTCTGAGCTCAAAACGGCGGATGCCCCGCCGACAGCGCAGACCGCGTAACCTGCCGCGCCCCATCAAAAAAAGTACTTGACAGAATTTTGATAATCCGGTATAGTGCCGCCGAATCGTAAGTAAAGGTCTATTATGTATCAACACTCGATCAACGTACGCATGACGGGCGCAGCCGTAAAAGCGCTTATCTCCGGTGGAGGCGGGTCGTAGTGTTGTAAGATACTTCGACGGGACTATGTGGCCCGCTTCCTCCAACGAGGGAGCGGGCCTTTTTTTATGGGTTTTACCGCGAAACAGTGGACAGAGGAGGTTCACATGAAGCATGAGAATGCACAACAGTACCGCACCGCATCGGCTCATCAAACGACTTGGGGCATGGCGCTCGTACGCTCGCTCGCTTTGACGGGCGAGGAGCATGTACTCGATCTGGGCTGCGGAGATGGACGCGTTACCGATGCCATCGCTGCCGAGGTGCCGTTCGGGTCGGTCATCGGTGTCGATATATCCCCGGCGCAGATCGCCGCGGCGAACAAGCGCGTACGGGAGAACTGCACCTTCCGCTGTATGGACCTCAAGTCCATATCGTGGGTGGGGAGTTTCGATATCATCGTGTCCAATGCATCGCTCCACTGGGTGGACGGGCACGAGGAGCTCCTTTCGCGCGTGTACCGTGCACTCCGCCCCGGCGGCAGGGTGTTCCTGAATTTCGCCGCCGAAGGGAACTCCGCGAATTTCATCGAAGCGGTGAAGGAAGCCATGCGCGACCCCGCGTATGCCCCGTATTTCAGCGACTTCCGCTGGCCGTGGTATATGCCCTCGCGCGATGAGTACGCGCCGATAGCGGCGCGCGTGCCGTTCTCGGACATCACCGTGGCTTCCGAGGACGCTGAGGCCGCCTTCCCGAACGCGAACGCGATAGAATCGTGGATCGATATGCCGTCGATAATACCCTTCGTGCACCGCGTACCGCCGGACCGGCGTGTGTATTTCAGGAACGATGTGGCGCGCGGCGTGCTCATGCGCACTCGGCAGAACGACGGCAGGTATCGCGAACGTTTCCGGCGTATCGCGGTATATGCGAGAAAATAGGGCATACGCGTGTGCCAATTTGCATTACACCGGAAGGAGGAATATAATGTTCACTTCACCGACTATGTATCACCCCCACAGGGATACCTGCATGGATAAGGCGGTGTACCGCCGCATACTTCCGCTCCTCGACGTGAGCGATGAACACGATTATACCGTGCTCCATCTCGAATGCGGCGACGGCGATGATCTCAAATACATGAGCACCGCCATCGGGAAGAACAGCAGCTTCTTCGGCGTCGACCGCTCCGGGGAAGCCATCGAGCATGTCGATCCGGAAGTTGCGCACGATGCGAAATTCCATTTCCTGCAGTACGATATCGCGAAGGGAATCCCGTTCGATTACGACTTCTTCGATATCGTTTACGGGAATAATTTCCTTGCTTCCATCGAGGATAAGGACGCGCTCGTCCGTGAGATATACCGCGTGTCAAAGGACAAGGCGCGCATCATACTCTTCGAACAGGACCGCGACGCCCTTGCCGCGATACTCGAAAGCCAGTTCTTCGTCGGTTTTGTGTACGCCTGCGCCACCCATGAACCGACGAAGGGATACGACGGCTATGTGTACGTCGGCAATAAACTATGACGCCGACGGTCATCACGGGCAAGTACAATAAGGCCGAAGTATTTACCGACTCGCTTGAGAACGAAGCGGCTTCGCAGATACGTGCGTTCCTTGATCACGAGGCCTTCGCACACGGGCGCATCGCGATAATGCCCGATGTACACGCGGGCAAGGGTGCCGTCATCGGCTTTACCGCCGCGCTCGGAGATATGGTTATTCCCAATGTGATCGGCGTGGATATAGGCTGCGGTGTACGCACGTGGAATATCGGCGAACGCTCGGTGGACTTTGAGGCGCTTGATCGCTTCATACGTTCACGCATACCGTCGGGAAGGGACGTTCGGCGCAATGCCTACGAAGAATTGGAAGCGGCGCATGAACGGATCATGGATGTCCCTATGCGCGGCGGGCACAGGGAATTCCGCAAGCGATTGACCAATGCTGCGAAGGAGACGGAGCAGGACAATGAACGCGTCATATCCTCGATCGGATCGCTCGGCGGAGGGAATCACTTCATCGAGATCGACCGGGATGAAAAGGGCTCGCTCTGGCTCACGATACATTCCGGCTCGCGGAATTTCGGGCTTCGCATTGCGACACATCATCAGGCGATAGCACGCAAGCGGAGCGGAAGCCACAGCGGGCTCGAATTTCTTACGGGCGACGACCGCGAGGCGTATATGCGCGACATGAAGACGGCGCAGGAGTATGCCGCGCTCAATCGATCGGTCATGGGAAGCATCATACTGAGCGATTTTTTCAAGATGCGTCCCGACGATGCGGTATCGGTGGAGAGCGTGCATAATTACATCTCTTTTACCGACAACATCATCCGCAAGGGCGCGATATCGGCGCACCGGGATGAGCGCGTGGTGATACCGTTCAACATGCGTGACGGGCTCATACTCGGTGTCGGTAAAGGGGTGAAGGCGTGGAATCTTTCCGCCCCGCACGGCGCCGGGCGTACGATGTCGCGCTCGCGGGCGAAGAGCGAAATAAAGGTGGACGATTTCAAGAAAGCGATGGATGGCATCTGGACGAGCTCGGTGAGCCGCGATACCATCGATGAGAGCCCGATGGCGTACAAAGACGCCGACAGCATCATCGATGCACTCTCCGACACGGTGACCGTGACATCACGGATGTTCCCGGTGTATAATTTCAAGGCGAAGGATTAGACGATGACCTATCAGGACAAATTCTCGAAAAGCGCGCTCAACATGCGTGCGTCGGACATACGCGAGCTCCTCAAATATACCGAGGGCCGCTCCATCATAAGTTTCGGCGGAGGCATGCCCAATCCCGAGGCGTTCCCTGCCACCGCCATTACGCCCATCATCGAGCACGTGATGCGTGAGCATTCGTCCGATGCGCTGCAATACGGGCGCACGGAAGGCCACACGCGGCTTCGTCACGCGATAGCGCAAGGCATGGGCGAGCTCTACGATGTCGAGGAATCGCCGGAGAACATCGTCGTGACAAGCGGTTCGCAGCAGGCGCTGTACTTCCTCGCCAAGCTCTTCATCGATCCGGGCGATATCGTCCTGACCGAAAGCCCCACCTTCCTCGGCGCGCTCCTCACGTTCCGCTCATTCCTCGCGGACATACGCGGCGTTCCCACGGACAGGGACGGCATGGATATGGATGCGCTTGTAGATACGCTTTCCTCGCTCTCAAAAGAAGGCAGACGCCCGAAATTCATCTACACGGTGCCGACGGTGAATAATCCGTCCGGGAGCGTGATGAGCGCTCTACGCAGAAAGCGCCTGACCGAGATAGCCGCGGAATACGACACCCTTATCCTCGAGGACGATCCGTACGGTCTCCTGCTCTTCGACGGCACACGCATGCCGCTCGTGAAGAAGATCGACAAAGAGGAACGCACCGTGTATCTCGGCACGTTCTCAAAGATAATCGCGCCGGGTTTCCGCATCGGCTGGCTCGCCGCGGCGCCTGAGATAGCGCGCAAGGTCGCACTTGCCAAGCAGGCGGAAGATCTCTGCACAGGCTCTTTCGCGCAGCATTGCGTCTTTGAGATCATGCGTCATCATGCGCTGCTCCCGCATATCGTCGAGATCGTTGCGCTCTATAGAAAAAAAGCCGCGCTCATGACGGATACGCTCACAGAACATTTCCCGAAGACGGCTACGTGGACGCCGATCAAGGGCGGGCTTTTCGTCTGGGTGACGTTACCTGCGCATATCGATACGCGCGTAATGCTCGCCTCTTCCCTCGAACGCGGTGTCGCATACGTGGCGGGCGATGCGTTCTTTCCCGACGGATCGGGAAAGAACACGATGCGTCTCAATTTCAGTTATCCGTCCGACGGAAATATCATCGAAGGGATACGGATACTGGGCGCATTGGCAGCAGAGATGCAGTCATGAGATCATTTCCTCTCGCAGGCGGGGTCGCGCGACCCCGCCTGCGAGAGAAGCAATAACCCCGACGGAAAAACCGGCAAAGAAAAAGGAATAGCGAAAATGAACATCCCCTACACCGGAGAGCTCGCGGCGATAGCGACCGCGATATGTTGGACGGTCGGCGTCACCCTGTACGACGCGATATCGAAGCGCACGAGCACCTTCGTCGTCAATCTCGTGAAAGTCGTCATTGCGCTTACCCTCCTCTCTGCATGCAGCTTCTTCATCACCGGTTCGTTCTTTCCCCGATCGATACCGCGCGAAGCGTGGTTATTCCTTGCCGTGTCGGGGCTCGTGGGATTCGTCATCGGGGACCTTTTCCTTTTCCGGTCATTCGCGATGGTGGGTGCGCGCACGTCCATGATAGTCTATTCGCTGACGCCGGCCCTTGCAGCGCTCGGCGGATGGATTCTGCTTGGCGAGAGGCTTACTCTCTTCGTCATCATCGGCATGGCGGTGACGCTCTCCGGCATCATGCTCGTCGTCCTCAGGAAAAGCGATGCCGATACGGGTGCGGTAGAGCATCGCATCATCGGCGTTGTCTTCGCGTTCATCGCGACCGTTTGCCAGGCTGCGGGATATCTTGCAAGCAAACAGGTAATGCGATCGATGACGCCCATCGAAGCGACTGAGGCGCGTCTTGCGGTAGCCGTCATCGGTTTCGCCGTCGTACTCCTCATTGCGGGGAAGCTCGTCGATCTGACATCGGCAGTACGTGATGGGTTCATCATGCCGCGTCTTATCATCGCATCGGTGTTCGGGCCGTTCATCGGTGTCACCCTTTCCATGGTGGCGCTCCATGCGGCGAATGCGGGCGTCGTAACGACGATAATGGCGATGACGCCGGTGCTCCTCATCGTGCCGGCGCTCTTCCGCCGTGAGAAGCTCGGTATCCGTGATGTTCTCGGTGCCGTGCTCGCCGTCGGCGGCATTGCGATGTTCTTCATCAAATAAGGAAGGTTGATCAAATGAAAACAACAGAGAACATGGCGCAAATCGCCATCCGTGCGCGAGTCGGCATCCATGCCTCGCGCAAGCTGGCGTATCCTTGCGCCACGCATGGCTCGCGCCAGCTGTGCCATCCTGTCGCACGAATGAAAGGAATAGAGGCCCATTTCGATTCCGAAGCGAAGAAGTTCGATCGTCTTATAAAGACGATGGTGCCGGGCTATGATGCTATGATAAACGCGGCCGTAGGATCGCTTCCGTTCCCGCGTTCCCGCGCCATACGCGTTGTCGATCTCGGCACCGGCACCGGTACGCTCGCATCGCGAGTAAGCACGGCGTACCCGAAGGCGCAGATCACCTGCGTCGATATGGCACAGTCCATGCTCGCAATGGCGAAGCGAAAGCTTCCGCGCGCACGGTTCCATCGATCCGACTTCTATCGATATGAATTCGACGGAACATACGATGCCGTCGTAAGCTCGCTTGCGCTGCATCATCTGGTCACGGATACGGACAAACACGCGTTCTACCGGAAGATATTCCGTGCGCTCAAACGCGGCGGTGTGTTCGTGAACGCCGATGTCATATTCGGTGCAACGAAGCATATTCAGGCGGCCGCGCTCGGCCAATGGCGTACGTTCATGGAGAAGCGATCGTCTCCCCGGGAGATAAAGACGACATTCGCGAATTTTCGCCGTGAGGACTCGCCGGCAACGATACGATCG
>JBBTBY010000031.1 GCA_038043445.1 Spirochaetota bacterium | reverse complement strand
TTTCGGTACGGATAAAAAACGCGTGCCGTCCCCGTATGAGATACAGAACACGCTTCGTTCCGTGGGCTCACGCATGGTGCGGCTGCAGGGGAAAACGCTCCTCGTCGCCCGGCCGGTGATGTTCGACCTTGGATCGTACGGCAAGGGATATGCGCTCTCGATTTTTGCATCGCATGCGGCGCGGCTGAAGATACATCACTACCTCATCAATTTTGGCGGCAATATCATCGCTCGAGGGCGAAATCCCCGGGGCAGATACTGGACGGTCGGCATTCAGAACCCGCGTACGGACGGTGTGTATGTGACCGTGTCGCTCAGCAATGAAACGATATCGACGAGCGGCGATTATGAGAACTGCTTTTTTGTCGGGAATGACCGCTATCATCATATCATGGATGCGGCGACGGGGTATCCTTCACGCGCGGCGATAGCGGCCACCATTATCGGAAATGACGCGACCGCAGTGGACGCGCTCAGTACCATTGCCGTCATCGAGGGGACGAATTTCTTCGCGCGTGACTTCAATTATCGTTCGGCGTGGATATTCACCGAGACGAGCAATGCCGTCACGGTGTATACGCGGACGAACCTTATTCGACGGCGGGATTGAAGACGATCTTTCCGTCCACGACGTGTGCGCCGGGTGTTATCGCCGTTTCGGAAGCGATATCGCCGATCACTATCTCATTTGAATACAGCGGGTTCGGGCCTTTATTCGTCGAATGCAAGGTGAACTCCATCCAGACGACGTAGGTGCCCGGGGATATCTTCTTGCCGTCCTTGTCGCAGCAATTCCATGCTGTGCTGAACGTCGTCTCATGCGGGGTGGCGCCGCTTATGCCGTCGAGAGCATCGAGCGACCCGGCAGATTTCGCCCATGCGTTCGGGCGGTCCTGTCCGTAGCGTGACCCGTTCTTACGACGTCCGCCGTACTGCTGTATCGTTGCCACATATTTTCCGTCGAGTGTCACCCAGAGGTACACGCCTTTATGCGGCTTGACGGCGTCGAATGTCACGCTCATCACCAGCGGTCCGGATGGTTCGATCCTGCTCGGTGTGCCGCCGCCATCCCGCTTGGTAGCCGACGTCTGCGAATCGGGCGATGCTGCAATGAGCGTGAGCACCGCAAGAGCGGCAATGAACCGTGCCATGTATCTCATTGACCGATTGTACCATGCGGCGATACGGCGTCAAGCAGTGTTCCGTGGCCGGAGCTATTCTGCAGACAGTTCCCAATTGAATACACCGCCGTCCTTCGAGGTGTGCGCGAGCACGAACGTACATTCACCATTCGAGGCGCGTATCGGCACCTCCTCGATGCGGCGTCCGCTCGTTGCTAGCGCATACAGCTTGAGCGCATTCGAATTCCTGAGAATGACTGACGCTTTGCCGACGCGTATGAGCATCGGAGTTTCGCCCCAGGTGATAAGCGTTGTGCGTTCATCGGATTCGAATTTCATGTTCTTGTTGAGCGCATCCGTCGGGAACATGATGAGTATGCGTCTGCTTTCATCGAGCGGTTTCCCGTCGAGCGATGAGAACGTGAGCGAGCATTCCTTCGCGTCCACATCGGCGCGTATGCCGGGGACGGTATATGTGCCGTTCGTCTTTATCACCCAACCCCTGGTGCCGGATGTGTTCACCGCTATGGTGCCTTCATTGAAGTTGAAGCGCGCTTCGCGTGTCGATGTCTCGATGAGGCCTGTTCTCAGGTCGCTCTTATTGCCGGCGGGTATGACCGAGCCTTTGAGGGAATCGAGCCATGCCGCCGTGTCTTCGGTATCGGCGGACTTTGCGAACGGAAGGAAGGCGCTTCCCGACAGGTTCGTCGAGACAGGGAGGACAGCACCCGCGGGAGGCGTGTTCTCTATGGTAAGCCCGACCTTGGTCATGAAGGAGAGTGCTGCGCTCTCACCGCCGAGATACCAGTTTTCCGCGATATCATCCGGTTTCCCGTACAAATGGACCACGCTCTGCGATTCCTTCATATCGCCCCGGAGATAGAGGAATTTCATCTGTCGTTCGGTAGCCTGCAGCACCGGTTCGCTTGCGCTCATGAAACCCTTGCTCGGTACATCGGAAAGAACATCCTCTTTGTTCGCCGCATACCCCATAAGCCATATCCCGTCCCATCCCTGAAGGGCGGCGAGCGCACCGTGATAGAGACCGGCCTCGGAGCGGTGGCGGTTGGGGAAAACGAAATTGTATTCGGTGATGAAGTACGGTTTGCCCAGATGCCGTGTCGTCGCAAAATATGCGCCGAAGCAGTTCATGGAGTGCGATCCGTTCAGATAATTGAACCGCAGGCGCTTTATCGCGGACTGGTCGTGAAAGCCGTAGGGGAGGGACCAGAGTTTCTGGACGAATTTCGGATGGTCCCAGTAGGCATGCATATCGACCACCTCGAAGCTGCGCCTGAGGAGCGCGGTATAGCGCGAGCTGACCATGTTGCAGTCGGCGGCGGGCTGGCGGAAACCGATGCTTCTGAGATAGGCGGTCATTTCTGCGTGGCCGCTTGCCTGCGTTTCAACGAGGAATCGACAAGCATCCGCGCATCGTTTATCTGCGGCGAGATAGCGAGGGAGAACGAGCGTCCTCTGTTCGAGCGATTCCCCGCTCGTGAGGTCGCCCCATGCCGCGCGGACTTCCGCGGTGGTGCGGTATTTTTTCGCGCAGTAGTCGTTAAACGCTTTTGTGTACATGACGAACACTTCGCTGACCTTGCCGTAAAAATCGCCGAGCGGATCCTCATTGATCGTATTGATGAAGAGCAGACCGGGGTCGTCCTTCCATGCGAGGCCGGTATATCGGTTCTTGTGCGAGAGAATGTCCTTGGCGTATGCCTTCAGCTCCTCGCGGAATTCGGGGATGAGGTAAAAGCCGGGAAAGTAGCAGTCCCGCCAGTGAACGCCGGTCGCGATAACACCGGGAAAATATTTCTCGATGAGCTTTCTCGGCCCGCGTGACCAGACAAGGTCGATGGTGGTGTAGACGCCGTTCTTTTTGAGCTCGGAGAGGAAAAGATCTATCGCATCCATCTGCACGGCATCGTACGTAGAGGGGTCATCGCGTGTTCGGTAGAAGAGTGAATCGAAATACTGGAAGCGTGCGCAGTTATATCCCATCTTTGAGAAATTCCTCGCCATGGCGGCGATCTCATCATGCGTCATGCCGCCGAGGAAATTCGT
This sequence comes from Spirochaetota bacterium, assembly GCA_038043445.1. Classification (NCBI taxonomy): domain Bacteria; kingdom Pseudomonadati; phylum Spirochaetota; species Spirochaetota bacterium. Next base: position 35,329 of record JBBTBY010000031.1, on the reverse strand, counting down.
ATTGAACGTGGCGATGCATGCCCCGGTGATGCGTGCGGGAACGGATGGGTTCTTCTCGAAATAGTACCGCCCGTCGTTCACGGTAAGAAAGCCGTGTTTGCCCGCCGGCTTTTCGATGAGCGAGGAGAGATCGAGCGCGCTGCCGTCGACTATCGTTTTTTCCATCTTCATCGGAACCCATTCTTTTGACGCGCTTGCCGTATAGATGGGTTTCTGCGGTATCGGTATTTCGTCCTGAGATAGCGTAACGCCGGCAATGCCCCATACTGCCTGATCGGCGCTTTCGAAGCGCAGAGCGGTAAGGTCTCCGCCCGGCCCCTTAAGCTCGAATTTTGATACATAGAGACCGACATAGGCGCTTCCGTTCTCCGTGGTGAACCCGACTTGGCCGTTCGGAATACGGTTCGCCCCCCACCAATCGGCAACATCGCGTCCTCGCATGACGGATATCGGTTTGCCTTCTCCGCTTTTATATATCGGTACGATGCGTCCGATCTCGATATCGAGTTTCGGCGTGAATGCCGTTGCATGCAGAAGATAGAGATAACCGGGATTGCCGCCGGAGGGAATGCTCACGGTCGCCTGTGCGGGGAAATACGGCCGCTTCGGCGCTTTCAGCACAATGCATGCTTTTGCGTTTTTAGAGATAAGGAACGGTACGTTGGCGAATACGCGGTCGCCGGTGGGGAGCGCCGAAAGATCGTTCGCGCGCCCCTGGTCGGTCCATCCGCCTTTCTGATCCCCGTCGTTCTGATCGGTGAGCGCCATGTTCGCTGCGGAAGAAATATCAACGGTCGCGGCGGTGGGCTTTGCCTTGTCAAGGACGAATGCCCATCCCCTGATCGTCACCGGTACGCCGGCTTTCACCGTTATCACCTGCATGAATTTTGAATCATGCCATACACGAATGCTGTGCTGCCCGGAGCGCACATAACGTTTCTCGTCGGTGAGGGATGCCTCGAGCTTCGTGTCCTTTGCCGATGAGAGTGTCCACCCGCGCGGCGAATTCCCATCGGCGTCCTCGAAATCGGGATTGACGATATCGGTACCTTCCGCTTCGATGCCGTCCCAGAAACTGATGATGACCGCGTTCGTCTTATCGACCGCCATGAATTTGCTCATCAGGATGAGCGTTACCTTGCCGTCGGTGACGGGGGTGAATTTGATGCCGACCTGTTTCCATGTATTGGGGGGCAGGGGGAGATAGCAGCTGTAGCCGAAACCCGCTTTTCGATAGGAGGGGAGGAGCTTTCCTTCGCCTATGAGCGAAGCCGCTTTCATTTCGACGCCGGTATCCACTCCGTCAATATCGAGGCGTGTTTCCGACGGGAGCACTGCCTGCGCGAACGCGGACGCCGTGAACAGGATACAGGCGATGAAATATCTCATGCAGCGCTCCTCGGAACGGAAGTCATACTATTCGCTTACGATAGTATATACAGTGACGTTGTATGCCGCAATGGACGAAACGGGGGTGGAATTTGCACAAAAACGGGCGTGAGGCTATTGTGAATCGATGCGCTGTGTGCGCCGCCAGAACTTACTTTTTGACGAGATGCAGTACGACGAACGATCGCGCGCCCAGCAGATAATTTGAGAACGGTTTGATATCGTTTGCTCTGTGTATCACCGATTTCAACGGCCGATTCGTCATCGTATTATACGCATCGATATCATCCGCAGTAAGGATGGTTTCGCTTGACAATGCGTAGGTTTTCTCTGCTGAAAATGCTACGTTGCGGGCGACATCGGGATCTCGATTGACAAGTGAAAGGAAAATGCTTTCATCCAGCGCAACGGCTGCTGCGGTGACAAGGCATCGCCTGCTTGTTTTATCCGTCTGCTCGCCTTCAAGTTCCACGCGGACACTGTTGCCGTTGTTCGCGAGCATGCTGTTGAACATTCGCATCATGGGGGCGATGCCGGTGAGATAGTACTCAGGGTCACTCCCGTAATCCCTGCGGTCGGGATAGATGATCCCCCACGGCGAGGTGAACGTGCCGCCGAGATTATGGAGCGCCGCGATGGAAACCTCTTTACGCGCAAGCATGCGATTAAGCCATTCAGCATTCTGCAGGCAACCGACGAGCGCATGCGACTTGTAGAAAAAAGCATCCCACTTTTCGGCAGGGTCCTCATACGGCGGCCAGAATGCATACTCGGAGAGGAATATCTTGATCCGGTCGCTGCCGGTGATCTCACGAATATCTGCGGCGATAGCGGGTATGATATCCATATCCCAGGTCTTCTGGTACAATGTTCCGACGCCGCCGAAATACGGATGAAGCATGACGTAGTCGATCGAATCCATCTCGGCAACAAGGTCTCTCAGCACGGTGCGGTGCCAAATTTCCCATGTCCCTCCATACACGCGTTTGTAAAAATCAAAGCCCTGATTGAGCGTCGCCGCAAAAGGGGCGAAGCGCGCGTTGGGCAGGACGCCCTTGATCGCATGTATGACCGCCTTGCATTTGTCAGTGTATTTCCTGATCGTGTCGAATTCCTTCCAGAACTCGCTTCCATCGAGTTCATTGCCGAGTTCCCAGACGAATATCTCGACGGGCTCGGCGAGGCCGCATTCGATACGCTTCTGCGCCCAGTTCACGCCGCCGTTGGGGTTCGACTGTCCGTCGCCGCAGAGGAACTCTGCAAGATCTGCCGCATCCTCGGCGCTTTCCCGCATGTTGATGTCCCAAACGAGTTTTACTCCGGGGTTCAGGCGTTTGGCGAAGGTGACCCATTCGACGGGTCCGAATGCGCGCTTGGTGCCGGGTCTTTCCCACGGCTCGATGCGGTGTTCCGGGCGGCTCTCGAGCGGGCCGACAGCTTTTTTCCAGTTCCACACCTGCGACATGGTTCCCTCGAGTCGGATAAGCGGTGTCGGAAAGTCCTTGAGTGCAGCATACACTTTCGTCCGTATCTCGGTCGTGCCCGGCGTGAGCAGGAACCAACCGCCGATCAATGAGGTGCCGAAGCCAAGCAGTGCGGGATCTGCTCGTTTGATGACAGTCGTTTCGCCGACCCGCACACTGAGCGGAAGAATATCCTCGGCGAAGAGTGCAGCCGATAAAAGCGAGATGAGGGCGATTTTCATTACATAGTTCATGGTGTATCCTCAATCCATGGATTCGAGAAGGACGCTTTCTATCCAGATGATGCTGCCCGTATCGAGCATCCCGAGGAACACACAAGGGGCGCGCACTTCACGGGCGCAGTCTCCCGCCGCGGTGAAGCGGAGCGAAATCGTTTCCCATTCCCGCTTGGGCAGGGAGTAACGGCCGTTGGGCGCATAGCTTTCGAAAGGGGCGTTGACCGCCGCCCAGGGGGAGGTGTTCTGTATCACCGACAAACGCACCGGCAGTGCGAGCGAGCGTTGTGCTCGCAGGGTCACTGCTACACGATACTTTTTGCCTTTGACGAGGCCATCCTTGTGTACGAATGACAGCTGAACGTCGGAGTCCGACTCGCTCAGAGATCCTTTCGTGATGGTTATCTTTAGCGCACCCCGTCCTGTCGGGGTATCAGCCGATGCATCGTGCGTGATGATCGCTGCTGCCCCGCCGGGGGTGTTGATGTAGCTGCTCATGTTCTCCGGTATGCCTGCGGTGCAGTTCCACTCGGCGATCTTTGTCTGCGCCGCGAGCGGCAGAAAGACCGCGAATGCAATAAGGACGCGTATTCCTGTCATGCTGACCCCTCATCAATAAATGATAATTGATCGTGTTGAGTTCATTCTATGTGCTTCCGTGCTTCGATCACGCACAGATGCGGTACGGCGTAGCCGTCCCCCGATCTTCCATCATGCGCAGGGATGGTGATGAGCCCGGCAGGGAATTCCTTACGGTAGATGGTGTCCGTGAATTTCAATGTGTTCTGGAAATTCCATTGTGCGCGCATATCGGTCTTTATCCAGCCGGCAGGTACATACGAAGATGCGTCCATTACAAAGATATATACCGTAGTATCCTTGTTCGCCATGAACGAATAGCCGGCACCGCTCGCCGTCTTATCACCGCGCTGAACGCTGACGAAGGTCTTTCCTTCCAGTGATGACGGCACTGAGTCGAAACTGAAACGGTCCGAGCATCGGCCAATCGATGATGAGAACGCCCCGGACTTTGCCCCGCGTTCCAGCGGTATTTCGTTCACCGCGAGCGCGTCGGACGATCTTGATGTGAACCATGCTTTTTTATCGGCGATGCGAAGCCCGCCATGACCATCGGGAATGAGCACACGGGTGCCCGCGGCTGAGACTATACCCGGATTGCCGGGCGTGAATATCTTTTCTATCACCTTCGGGTGTTCGATGTCGGCTATATCGACGGCCTTGACGACCTTGTACGCGCCATTCACGATGAACATCACCGAACCGTATATCGACAGGGACCCGTTCATCGGCTCTTTGTTCGCTAATGAGCGCACCGGCTTGTCCTTGAGCGTTTCGACGGCGCACGGGTTCAGGAACGAATATCCGTTGTTGTGGAGCACAAGCAGTTTGTCGCCGTACGAGGCCATGCCGCTGATGATATTGTTCGCGCTTGACGGCATATCGCTTGCGATCGCAGGCTTCCCCGGCGAGAGCATGTCATACCATACGGGGCCGCCCATATGCCAGTACACCGATGCGTATCGCCCGCCGACAAGTTGTGCCGTGATGAATTTGCCGTAAAATATCCCGGGGCCCTTATCCGATATGATGCAGGTTGGAGCAGCGGGATCTGAAAAGTCTATCACTTCAACGAAGAACGGGGCGTTCTGCACGAGGGCGAAATTTCCGTCGGGAGGGACGACGACCTGATTGATAGTGCTTTTTTCCTTAACATACCTGCCGATGAGACTCGCTTTTCCCCCGCGGTAATCCCAGATGGAAAGCCCGCGTCTGCCTTCGGCCATGAAGAGCTTGTCGCCGCGGACAGCAACATCGAACGCGATGTCCTCCGAAGGGATGACGGACAGGCGTTTTATTTCAGGCGATATGCTCAGGATATGAACACCGGCATTCCCCGCTGCCAGTGCGACCGTGTTCTCATCGATGGCCGATACCGCGTGCACCTGTCCGCCGGCATTGTACACCGTCCATTCCTTGTCCTTCACGATCTCCGCTTTTTTCGCACGGGTCACCTTGGGCGGCGTGCCATTCTCTTTTTTCTGCGTCCGCGCGAACGCTTTTGCCTCGACGACATGGAGCCCGGAAAAATATCCTGCGGCATAGATGTATCCGTCCCCGATGGCGGCGGCGGCGATGGCATCCGGTTTTCCGTCCTTTTTCGGCGGCGGTATGAAATGGCCGACACTGCGCGGCTCTTTCGTGTTCTGGATATCGATGATGAACAATCCATTATATACATCGGAAACAACGGCGTGATCGCCGGAAACCTCGACGCCCCACATGTCGGGGTAACCGTTGTAGAAGGAGGGCATTTTTATACGAGAGAGGAATTTCGGCTGTGCCGGGCGTGACAGGTCGAATAGCTCGATGCCGTGACCTTCGCCGAAACCGGCAGCCTTTTCTCCCGGCGCCGGCGCCTGATAATGGACTTTTGTGAAAGCAGGTGCGTGATGCCCCGTCGCTGCGAAGCAGAGCCCCCCCCTCACGCGAACGCCGTCGCCGTATCCATCGAGCGGAGAGAGATTCGTCAGATAGGGATTGAGCGGATCGGATATATCGACGACGACAAGTTCGCGGTCGGCCCAGGCGCCCGCATAGAGATACCCGTTGTGAATATCGACGGACTGCAGCTCCTTTGTCGGCACCGCGGTGGAGATATATTCCGGCGCCCGCGGGTCCGATATATCGATGAGCTCGACGCCGTGGAAGCGGCAGGCCACCGCCGCGAGGGGGTATGACACGGCGAGGCCGGTCGCCTTTTCCAGCGTATCGTAATGGTAGACGACGGACGGTTTTTGCGGGTCGCGAATATTGATGATATAGAACCCGTCCTCACGCGCGGTGATATAGGCATGATCCCCGGCGATCTCAATCTGACGGACATTGCCGAGGTTGTCGACGCGGCCGAGTACGTCCGGCGACGAGGGGTCCTTAAGCGAGGCAATGAAAAGCGAACCCGATCCGATGACATAGAGCAGCGATCTGTCTATGGTGGCATCGATACAGGGGCCTATCTCCGTTCTCTGTACCCCTGAAAGCGGTTTGCCGTAAAGCGATGCATCGTGTTCCATTGGTGCTCCCGGGAGTGATAGTGCCGCAGCTATGATCGATACACACAGTGAAAATCTCATTGGGCTCTCATTGGATCGTTTCGCGATAGTATAAGCAATACTCCTGCTCTCGTCCAGGAACATATTAGTTTTTTTTATGCGTAAATTAAGTTCTGCGAATGCCCGAATGCCGTTCCTGTAGCGATCATCATCTTTTTCTGATGAAAGAAAATTCGACCCTCGGCCGTACTGTTCCGTTCATCTCGACGATGGGGTAGGCGAGGAAGTTGATCGGCCCCGATGCCGGGAGCGGCGATACGATGATGTCGCGTCCGCGGCTCAGTTCGAAGCGATTCGCCGGGTGATGGCCGAAATAATAGGTGGCAAGGCTCGAATACTTGTCCGCTTCGCTGATGTCCACCGGCCACCATTTGCCCTCGGCATGGAATTCGGCCCAGCAGTGATACCCGTCGATACCGCCGTCATTTCGCTCCGATGGTATAGCTGCGCCGATGGCGAATCGTGCCGGTATTCCTGCCGCCCGCGAGAGCGCGATGAAATAGGCATGAAAGTCCGTGCAGTTGCCGGTGCGAACATCGCAGGCGTACACGGCGTCGCCCTTGCCCCATCCGGTGCCGTATTTCATATACCGCATCCGCTCAATGACATGGTCATACAATGCGCGTGCGCGTACAAGGTCGCCGTTCTTTCCCGCGAGCACTTCCTTCGCTGTTCGTTTGAATTCACCGGTGATGGGCACGAGGCGGTCCGGCTTGAGGTACTGAGCGATATCCGTTGCGTCAGCATAAGCGGATTTTTCAGCGCGCAGAACGTGGTATCGTATCTCGATGATTCGATTGGTTTCGCCGCGTGGTATCGCAAGGAATAATATCTTTCCCGTGCCGCTTTTTTCGATCATCGTTCGAACCCCGGGAACGTGAATAGACAGGACCTCCACGGTCTGGAACCTGTCCGAAACGGCGATCGGCAGCCATACGCGCGTATCGTGCGTTATCTCGGGAAGTTCCGCCCGATAGATGAATTCGAATCTGTCGCTGCCGCGCTTGACGCCGAGGAGTTCCTGTGATGCTTTGTCGGGCGGTACGCGGCCCCAACCGCCGTCCGGTTTCTGCTTCCATGCGTAATAGGGCTGGCCGTTCATCTTGTGCACCGTCGTTTCGGTCACGACCATGTTCCCGCGACCGCCGGAGAGGAAGAAGTCGACGTCGTACACATCGCCCTTCGTGTCCACGAGATCGACACAGGCAAAATGTCTTCGCGGCCCGAGATTCGCAAGGTATTCGGTGTGTACGCGCACGAGCTTCAGCCGCATGTGATTCGTGCCGAAGTCGAGGGGGAAATACCCGCCGCCTAAGCGTGTCTTGTCGGCGATATGCTTTTCTATTCCGGCGCTGATGTCGCGAGTGACGATCGTCGATCGCTTCGACACATCCGCCCCCTCGCGCCGGCATCCACCGGCCGCGAGGACGGATACTGCGAGAATGGCATAGCCGAGTATCCGGGCTGTCGATGCGTTCAAATGATGCGGCCTATTTCGGGTGCTCGCTCGGGTGCTCATTCTTCGGATGTTCGCCCTTCGGGTGCTCGTCTTTCTTCACGGCTGATTTCTTGTCATCCTTTGCCGGGGTGAGATACTTGTCCGGGTTCTTCTTGAGCTCACCCTCGCATTTCGCGCAGCAGATAAAGTACTTCTTGCCCTTGACCGATACCGACAGGGATTTGTCCGTCACCTTGAAGCCTTCTTTCATGACAGGGCATATCACCGTATCGCCGACCTTCGCCTGCGTGGACGCATAGTTCTGTACCGTCCCTTTCACATCGGTCTTCGCCGCTTTTACATCGGCGGCTTGTACGAAAAGGCCGGTGATGAGCGCTGCTGAAATGATCAGAAAAAGTTTTTTCATGGGTTCCTCCATAATCGATGTTCCGACTTGCGCCGGGCGGACGCCGTCCGTTATGATACTCTAACAATATCGCCGAAATTGTCAATTACGGGAGTAGACGAGGTTCGCCTTGAACAGTCCCTCTTTGCGCGACGTTAGATCGTTGAACGCCGCACCGATGTCCTCAAAGCGATAATTCGTGATGAGCGGTCCGTACGTGATGCGCTTTGATGCGAGGAGCGCCATCGAACGAGCCATCGCCTGATGCTTCTCTTCGCGGCGGCGTACGTGCCCATTGACGATCGTTATCGCCTTGAAATTCCATGTCTTCATGTTCACCGAACGCATGCCGTCATTCGACTGATGATAGCCGACGAGCACGAGCGTCCCGTGCTGTTTTACGAGATCGGTGGCAAGGGTGACCGCGTTCTCCACCCCGGTCGCTTCTATCACCACATCGAATTCACCGAGATCTTTCGCGACGATGTTCGAATTGAATTCGGATGACGGCTTGTAATGTGCCGCGTCGTACACGACATCGGCCCCGAGCTCTTTCGCTGCGGTAAGCCGCCAGGGGATGATGTCGAAGACGGCGGTATGCGCCGCGCCCATGAGCTTCGTTAATTGCATGCACATGAGGCCCATGAAGCCGGCACCGATGACCGCAACGCGGTCGCCGACACGGACACCGAAGCGTTCGGCGGCGTGGACACAACAGGCGATGGGCTCTCCAAGTGCGTTCTCAACCGGCAAGGTATCCGGCACGGGAACTATACCCGATGCTTCAGCAATGAAGTAATCAGCGTATCCGCCCCCGAGCGCGGTAATGCGCATGCCAGGCGATATGCCCTCGACATTCCTGCCGACAGCATCTACGATACCTGAGCCTTCATGGCCGAGGAGTATGCCATTTTCGGGGTTCTCATTGCCGCTCTTTACGCTGGTGTACCGAAAAACATCGCCTTCGCATATCCCGTTGGAGACAGAACGTACGCGTATCTCTCCCTGGCCCGGCTCGGGTATACCCGTATCCCTGACGGTGAATCCTTTGTTCGTTAACAGTGCTGCGCGCATGGCATCCTCCGCGTTTAAACGTTGCTGAAACAATAATCAAAGTATGAACGCAGGAAAATGCACGAAGCGGTTCGTGTGTTGTACGAATCGGCTGCAAGCTATGGGGACCTGGCGGGACATCGATTTGCTGAGCCGGTAATGCGCGATCAGTGCTTGACGGTAGTCATCGTTGGGAATATACTGGTGCAGGGTCGGCATCCATGACAGGGAATAGCGAGCGAGACTGGATGAACATTCAGATATTCGGAACAAAAAAATGCCGGGATACGCAGAAGGCGCTGCGATTCTTCAAGGAACGGCGCATACCGGTTCATTTCGTGAACATTGCGGAGAAGCCGGTGTCGGGCGGAGAGCTGGATGCGTTCATCCGAGCGGTCGGGGAGGATGCGCTCATCGATACGGATGCGAAGGCATATGCATCGGTTCGGTATCGTGCCGACAAACGGGAAATGCTCCTCACGCATCAGGATGTTCTGCGGACGCCCGTAGTGCGCAGCGGCAAGGCGATCACGAGCGGGCACCAGGAAGACGTGTGGCAGGCATGGATAGCATGAAAAAAGACGACCGAACGGGGAAAGCGGAAGTGCCCGGCGCCGGCGATGTGTCCAGGCATCAGAAAAAAGCAGCTATGCCGCATGCGGCTGTCCTGCTTAAGAAACGACGCAAGGCGCTCAAGTCAAGTATCAATATCAATGATCGGTTCGGATATCGGTATCGCTAGACGATATCGATCATACCGGCTTCTACAATTTTCTGGGTATTAACCCGCGTATTTATTGTAATTTCATGTTCTGAATTGCGCCGCGGGTTTACCTTGTCTTTTTTCAGCCCCGCGGATATAATGGCCAGCGCATCAAATACGCATTGAAAGGACTATCGATGGACGACAAGCTTACGCCGGTTGAAACTGCATATATCAAGGACAACCGTAAGGACAGGACGCCGGAAGAGATAGCGGCGAAACTCGGCAGGGATGTGGAACTGGTCCGCAAGGCCATTGCCGGCTTCGAAACGCGGCCCGCGAAAGCGGCGGCAGCGGTCGATATTTTCGATCCATCGAAGAAGATAATCCCGCATGCCATCACCCCCCTCGACTGGATACTCGCCGGGGCGGCAGCGTTCATCTGTCTCGTGCTCTATATCTATACTCTGACACCGTCGCTCCCTGCGGGCGACAGCGGCGAGCTTTCGACGGCATCGTACTTCCTCGGTATCGGCCATGCGCCGGGGTATCCGCTCTTCACCTGTCTTGCGAAGATATTCACGTATCTTCCGTTCGGGAACGTCGCCTGGCGTACGAATTTCTTCTCCATGTTCATGTCGGTCGTCACCGTGTTCATCATGTATTTCATCCTGGTAAAGCTTCTCGGTCAGAACCGCGTGTCAAAAGGGTTCAACGTCCGCGTACATGTGCCGGCGCTGCTCGGCGCCATCGCTTTTACGCTCACGTATAATCTCTGGTCGCAGTCGATGCAGTCGGAAGTGTATACGCTCAACATCATCCAGGTGGCGGTACTTACGCTCATCTTCATATCCTGGTATGAGGATGTGTTCAATCATCGCGATACGCTTACGCCGTATTTCGGCGGGCGCTATCTCATGGCGTTCGCATTCCAGTTCGGCGTTGCGTTCGGGAACCACAACATCATACTCCCGTTCGGGTTCGCCCCGCTGCTGTTCATCGCTGTCGTCCTTTTTACCGCGAATATGCGTTTCGTGCGCGAGCTCAAGTCCGTCGTCATTCCGCTCATCTCCATCGGTATCTTCTTCTTCGCGCTCCTCATCGCGGGCTTCGGGTATCTGCGCTTCATCATGTCGTTCGAATCGAACCTCTTTTTCGCGCCGATGCAGAACCCGCAGGATATCTATACCGCGCTTGCAAGCTTCCCGCAGGTGATATTCCATCCCTTCGCCAATCCCGGCATCATCAGTGATATCATGGCGACACTCGGGGATAAATCCTATCTCTATGACGGCAATAAGCGCGGGCTCCTGTCCGACCCGAACTATCCGAACCTCTATAAAGGTATATTCATCGTCTTCTGGCCGATATTCATCGCATTGATCTGGTACGCGGTCTATAAGTTCTTCCTGAAAAAACGCGTCGCCGGTATGGAATTCGATTTCATCAGCGATATAACCGTGCAGTACTATCAGATGCTGTTCCTGTTCATGCTCGGTGCGTTCTTCTATCTCTACATGCCGATACGCGCACGCGGCGAGCCGCCGCTCAACTGGGGCCAGCTCAATGAAGCGTCGGGTTGGGAGAATTTCTCCTATCTCTTCAACATGATACACCGCAAACAGTACGGCCGCATGGGGGCGGATATTTCTCCGTGGGGGAATTCGCCGCTCCTTATCGTTCATCCGGGGCAGCTGAAGATGCTGTTCAACATCTTCACCATGCAGCTCACGTGGATCGCGTATCTCCTCGTCATCCCGGGGATCGCGATGCTCTACAAGCGCAACAAGATGTTCTTCTCGTACACGCTTTTCGGGTTCATATCGTTCGTCATACCGCTCACGATATACATCAATCCGCCCGCGGACAGCCGCACGGAATTCTTCTTCCAGGTGTTCTTCCTGCCCGCGGTGCTCTATTTCATCATCTGGGTGGCGTTCGGCATGCAGTTCGTGATCGAGTTCGCGAACAAGGGGATAAAGAGGTTCCTTGCGCCGGAGTCATCGGCGGACATCGCCCAGCCGGCCGAAGAGCATGTGCTGCCATGGCATGCGCGGATATCGATGCCGCAGCGCATCGCAACCGGTTCCATCGTGCTCTTTCTCGGTGTCGCCGGGGGGATCAACTTCAATCTGAACAACAATCATAACTGCTGGGCTGACAGTGATTATATCCAGAACATCATGATGTCGCTCGAGCCCAATGCCATTATCGCCACCGAGGGCGGCGATAATCAGGTGTTCGGCCTCGCGTATTTCACCATGGTGGAACGCCGCCGTCCCGATATCAAGGTCTATGACCAGAAGGGCAATGTGTTCGAGCGCATCTACGGCAATTTAATGAAGGTGTATCCGACATGGCTGCAGAACATACAGGATACCGTCGACCGGCAGTTCATCGAGACGGGCCGTCCGTACTATATGCTCTGGCAGCGCCCCGGGCTTGAGCGCCTCGGCGACTACTACTTCAGGCAGTACGGTATCGTCTTCAAGGTCCAGCCGATACGCTACTATCTCGTCGACAAGCTCGCGGTGGTCGGCACGATGAGCATCGCCGAATACCAGAAGGACGCCTCGGACATATTGAAACGAAGTTATGACGGTGCGAAGATCGCCCGCGATATCGCCATGCTCGTGAACGAAGGATGCATCGCCGACCTCGGCGGCGCGGTACAGTTCCGCAAGATGTACAAACAGCCCCTTTCCGGGCTTCTGAACGAAGAGTCGTATTGGGACCGCTATCTCGGCACCGGCATCGGCACGAACAAGGTGCTCGACCGCGGTTCCGATAACGAGAAAGTGAACTGGGACTACCTCACGCGCGAGATACTCATCAACTATGTCTCGCAGCGAATCGATGTCTGCGACCGCCGCATCAACGAGCTTCGTATACGCACGGAGCGTGAACGCGGCAATGCCGCCGCTGTCGCAAAATACAATGAAGAGATAGCAGCGCAGGAGAAATATCGCGAGTCGCTCTATGAAAAGGGCAAAGTATACGGCAAGGGTATGGTGAGCTCGTATTTCACCTTTGCGGTGAAGTATGCCAACCGCGGGAGACTTCCCGAGGCGAAGAAGATGTACGAAGAGGCGCTCGCTGTCGACCCCGGGCTCTATCAGGCGGCGATGAACCTCGGTTCCATATACGAGCAGGAGAGCACGTATCCGGGTGCGAAAGAGGTGGAGCTCCTCAAGAAGGCGAAGGATCATTATCAGCGCGCGGAAAAACGCATCAAGCGCAATTCGGCCGGGAATGCGGCTGCGCTCGAGCAGAACATGGACTATCAGCGCGTGCGCTATGCGATCACGAAGGTGAATTCATGCATCGAACTGCCGTCGGCACAGCTTGCCGAGATACGGAATCAGGCCGAAAAGAACGGCGATGTGAATGCGTATCTGAGGCTCATCGGCATCTATCTGCAGCGCATCGACCTGGGCAATGCGGTATGGGCGTCGCAGAGAGCGCTCGCGTCGGGTAAGCTCGATGCGAACATGTACGGGCAGGTGGAGATGCAGCTCGGCAATATCTACATGAACGAGCGCCGGTTCGACATGGCGGAGGTGATATTCCGCCGTTACCTGAAGGACCCGGGTATCAACGGCGTGATAAGCAAATTCATGCTCGCCCGCGTGAGCGATATGAAGCAGGATGTAGCCGGGTCATACCGCTGGTACAACGAATTCCTCGCAGCGGCGATGCCCTTCCAGAACGATCAGACGATACGCGGTCTTATCAATTTCGCTTCGCAGATGAAGGCGAACATCGATGCGCATATGCGCCGCGGCGGTGCCGGCATACAGGCGAACTGATATGGCCGAGAAGCGGATAAAATTCGAGGAGGCGTTCAAGGAGCTTGAGGGCATTGTCGCCAAGCTCGAGAATGAAGAGCCCGACCTCGATAAGTCGTTCACCCTTTTTGAGAAGGGAACAAAACTTGCCAAGGTCTGCTCCGAACAGCTTGCCGGGTATGAGCGTCAGGTAAAGATGCTCAAGTCGGGCAAGGGCGGCGAGAAAGCGATGCGGCTTGAGCTTTTTGAACAAGCGAATGACGGCGAATAGGCGGTACGTGCGCACATGAACGGCGAGGAGAAGGTGAACGAGCGCGAGTACGATACCATTTCGCTCGATGAGGTGATCGCCCATCACTCGGAACTTCTCGCCTGCTCCATTCCGGTGTTCCGACGCAAGAAGGACGGATCGCTCGCCGAGGTGCCCATCGTCAATCTGGACCTTCTGCTCGGAAAGAACAGGAAATATGTGGCGTCGCTTACGCTCTTTACGCGCGGCGACTGGCGCGATGCGATACGGACGTTCCGCACAGAACGCTTCAGCGTTCCGCCCTCCGAGGTCGTGCGCGAGACCGTACCGGATACTGCTGCGGACATTGAGCTCACGAGCCGGACAGAACAGATCGTCAAGGCGGATAATGATGAGCGCGAGGATATGCTCGCCGAAAGCGCTGAACGGCTTTCTGAGATAGCAGCAAAGCCGGCGGAAGCGGTGACCGAGCGCGATGCGGGGGAAGTGCTCACCGCGAGCACGGATGCGCAGCTCATATCGAAGACGTCGCTCATCGAATCGATGTCGCAGCTCGGTTTGAACGATAAGAACGATGAAGCGGTACGCCGCGAGATGCGCGGCATCGCCAAGCTTACCCGCTCGCTCGTCAATTCCATTACGCAGGTGGTCGGCCAGAACGAGGAGATGCGGCAGGTGTTCCTCAGGTTCAAGCCCTACGCCGAGGGGAATACGATCTACCATACGGACAGGGTGTTCATCAATTTCATCCAATTCCTGTTCTATTACAACGAGTGCATGAACAAGGGGCTTGTCACCAAGCTGCGGCTCCGTTTCCAGAACTATTATCAGCCCTACTACCGGCGTCTTCTTACGAATCGTGAGGAGGTGCGCTCGCTCGAGCAGGTCTTCGAACGCGGCATGTCGCGCGTCGACGGGCGCGATTTTCTTACGCTCGCCGTCGGCGCGCTCCTGCATGACATCGGGAAGATAGAGAACCTCGATTATTTCGAGGGAGAGGAAAGCCGCGATTACGCCCGTATCAAACGGCATGTGTACAATGGATATAATCTTATCGTGCGCACCGCGACCTATCCCAAGGAAGTGGCGCTCATGGCGGCGCTCCATCATGAATATTCCGGTCATTCTTCCGGCTACGGCGTGCTGCACGATGCCTACGAAGTGCGCAGCGAATTCGAGGATATGAGCCAGAAGCATCAGTTCGCGGTGTCCTATCACTGCGATTCCGTGGAGAATTTCAACGCTATCGGTTATTTCCCGGTGAAAGCGCTCGAGGTGCTCGACGTGTTCGACGCGCTCACCGACCCCGCGCGCCGTTATCGGAGCCGCGCCTATTCACCCTATGAGGCGCTTGAGCTGATCAAGCGGGACTTCGTCGAGCGCGAACAGAAGATAGACCCCATACTTTTCGATCTCTTCGTCGATTTCCTTGCGCATTCCGAGAACGAGGATTTTTCCGAGGTGAAGGTGATCGGCTCCTTCCTCAGGGAGTAGCGTTCACCCTTTCAATTCCTTTCGCATCTGCATCGCTATCGCCCGTGCTTTCAGGATGATGTCGCTCGTTTCCACGCGGAAGCGAAGCGCAAGATCGATGATGATATCGACCTCGAGCTTTTCCGCGCCTTCCGTTTCCTTGCTTCCCCCCGCGACAATAAGTCCCCAGGCGAGTATGCGCACGCGCTCTTCGATGGAAAGATGCCGTGCCGCAAGGACGGCGAGATCGTCAATGATACGCGGGTCCCTGCCGGCGAGGAAATCCCATTTTGCCCGTGCTTTTTCCTCTGCAGCGCCCGATATTTTCTCCATGGGTATGAGCGCGGTCGCGATGATGTTCTTCTCTTTATCCGTCACCCCGTTCATATGCGCGATATACCAGACGACAGCGAGCATGGCCTCATCTTTCGTGAAAACATCCATACTGTTCCCCCTTAGACTATGAATCCGAGCGTCCTGAGCGATGCGTGTGCATCCGTGTTCGCGGTGACACGTGTGTGCATGAATTCGCGCCGCACGCGGTACTCTTTCCTGAGGCGGTCGAACCCCTTGGCGACATCGCTTTCCGAAGTAAGTACGCCGCGCAGCGCCTTGTCGTCGGCACGGATATCGTAAAGCGCGCGTACCGCCTCCCAGAGCGTACGCTCCGCATCGAGTGACGGATCGACGGTCACCGACGGCGTGTCCGTTCTCGGCAGAGACGCGCGGAAGTCCCATGACGGGGCGATGCCGAAATGAGCGCAGATGGAGGCATAGTTCATCGCGGTGCCGTTCACTTTCCCGTCATACGAATAGCCGGCGATATGCGGCGTACTATAGGTGATGCCCTCGACATCGGCGGGGGTTATATTCGGTTCGGTATCGAACACGTCGAGCACCGCATGACGGACGTGACCGCTCTTGATCGCGTTCCTGAGCGCGGCCTGTTCCGTCACTTTCCCGCGCGATGAATTGATGAAGAGCGTGCATCGCTTCATGCGCTGAAAGAACGATGCGTTCGCAAGCCGGTACGTGGGATGCGCACCGCCCTTCTCAAGGGGCGTATGTATCGTGATGATATCGCACTCGAGCGCTTCATCGATGGGGCGGTATTTCGCGTCGCCGGTACTTTCCGCGAGCGGGGGGTCGTTCAATACGGGTATGAGCCCAAGCGCCGACGCTTTTTTCGCCACGATGCTCCCGACATTCCCGACGCCGATGATGCCGATGCTCCTGCCGCGCCACGAAATGCCGCTCAGCGCACCTACGGCGAGTATGGCGCTCGTGATGTATTCACTCACGGAATTCGCGTTGCTCCCCGGGGCTGAGGCAAAACCGATACCGGCGCGGTCAAGGTAGCCGCGGTCGATATGATCGTAGCCTATCGTCGCGGTGGTGACATATTTCACGGCCGTGCCGGCAAGGAGCGCTTCGTTCACTTTCGTGACCGAACGGACCGCGAGTGCATCCGCATGCAGGAGCATATCGCGTGTGACAGCCCTTCCTTTCGCAAGCGTCACGGTGCCGATGGACGAGAACGCCTCCCCGGCGAAGGGGATATTCTCGTCGGCAACGATATTGAGCGGCATGCTATTTTCCCGTCCCGGCGGAAAGCGCTTCGATGAGCGTGAGGACGAATTGATCCTCATGCCCCGGGAATTTCGGCTTGCGTTTCTGCGGATCGTCGGCGAAGCGGGTATTGTCCCAGTCCAGAGAAAGGTCCTTCATCGTCGAGCGCAGGAGTTCGTTATAAGCGCTGCGTTCGACGGTATCGGTCGCGCCCTGAAAAACGGTGTGTCCGCTCACGAGATAGGCGCATGTCGCTGCGAGGAGCATCGCTTCATAGATGCGTTCGTTCTTCTGCGGCCGGTACCAGGTGGAAAGATCGAGCACTTCTTTGGCGAGGGTGTGGACGGTCTTCATTTCGGCTATGACGGATGCGTCCGGTTTTTTTCCGGTTATCGCACGCGCGGCACGATGGTCTATCGTCAGCATCGGATAATGGGAAAGTATCGAGGCGATAGGACCTTTGCAGTCCGAGCTGAACACGTTCTCCGCGAACGCTTCGTTGAACTTCGCGCGGCTCACTTTCCCCCGCGACCGCACCGCAAATGCGCTGAACGCTATGCCGTACCAGAGCGCATCCTGCAGATAGCGGAACGGGCACCATATCGTCGTGAGCACGCCCATGCCTTTGTGCTTTGCGTTGAAGCCGATCATTTTTTCGGTGTTCTCAAGCGCGATAGCTGCCGGGAGAAAGCGGTATTCCCAGCAGGCGATGGACGGTGCGACGACGATCTTCCTGAAGCCGGCCCTGGAAAGTCCGGCGTAGACATCGTCCTTCACTGTGCGATGGTAGCGCCAATCGATGAGTATGACGTCCTTCCTGAGCTTTGCGGCGATAGCGGCGCTTTTTGTCGGGTGATCGGCCCACATCATCGGTGTCCTGTCCGCGTCCTTCACCATGCCGATGACGGCGTTGACATACGATGTCCATACATCGGCCTCATCACTTTTATTCTTCTTACAGTATTCGGCGAGGTTCACTTCATCGCAGCCGATATGGATGTACTCGCTCGAAAAAACTTTCTTCACTGCACGGATAAGCTTCTTCATGATATCGCGGCTTTCCGCGGAGACGGGATCGATGGCATTGAACGTCAGTTCCTTCGTTCTTTTGCCCGCGTACAGATGCGCATACTTCTTCGTGTCGGTGAGATACCGCGTGTGGCCGAACGTCTCGAGCTCGGGGATGATATCGATGCCGTTCTTTTTCGCATGGGCGATGAGCTTTTTCATCTCGAGCGCGGTGAACGCGTTCTTTGCCGCGATGTGTTCGAAGCCGGGCAGCGCGATCGAGCAGCCGGTGTCGTCGGTGAAATGGAAGAGGAGCGTGTTCATCCCCCACGATGCCATGAAATCCACGAGCCGGTAGTAGTACTCGTGCCGTTCGATGATGCGCGCGCAGTCGATCATGATGCCGTTGAACTTCATGTGCCGTCCTTGATGGATGTGACGGTATTATACCGGAAAAGTCCGGAAAGTACAGATTATTGCATTTTTTCCCATTGTGATTATACTACAGGGAGCGCTTGGGGAACCAAGCGAGGCCCGTATGACAAAAACCGAAACATATCAGCACGACATCTATACGAACCGCATGCAGATAGTCGAGAACCTGCTCAAGAACAACCCGCAGAACTCGCAGGGGCTGAAGAATTTTCCCCAGATGATACAGGGAGCGAAAAAGGGCATCCTTACGCCGGTGGAGAAGGAAGCGTACAAGGCGGCGTTCGCGAATTACAAGAACATCCTCAATGCGCTCTTCGCCCAGGCCGTATCCGACATGTATTTCAAGCGCTCGCGGCTCGATCTTTCGAACGTGTTCCGTTTCATCATGGGCGGCAGCATCAATTCCGGGAAATTCGTCGATCACGTCACCAATCACTGTTTCTCCAATCTGCTCTCGACGGTCACCATCGGCGGTATTCAGCGGCCGAATTTTTCCTATGACAAGACGATAACCGAGCAGTCGATACTCTCCGAGAACAATTTCAATCATGTGATGGTAAAGCGTTCGGAAGATGAATACATGCAGAACCGTACGCCGCCGCATCTCCTGTACCTCCTTCTCGGCTTCATCTTCAACACGTCGGTCATGGAAGAGGAGCATTCGAAGTACTTCAACGACAAGGATGCCGATGCAAAGAAATATTTCGTGTTCGTCGATATGTTCGACGACCGCACCAATATCATGACGATAGCTCTTGATCGCAGTTCGGTATATGCGGACGTGTTCTTCCGCCTTTATCTTGATGAACTCATCGAAAAGCTGCGCACCACGATCAACAAGATGGGCGGCGACGACGTGAAGGTCAAGGACCGCAACCGCATGACGCTCTATGACCCGAGCGACCGAAAGGCGAAGAAAGATGATTCGGTTCATCCTTAAGCGGCTCATACCGGGATATACACGAACAGGCGATGCCGATGTACGCCTGCGGTATCTCTATGTGCATCATGTGTCGCTCATCGGCTTCGGCATCATGCTCGGGGTGATCCGTTTCGTTACGGGTATCGTTGCGAATTCGGCTGCGCTCGTCGCCGATGGGGTGCACGCCTGGGCGTCCGTGGTGCCGCCGTCCGTACAGTTCTTTTCCCCGCATACGCGGCTCGTCGGTGCCCATGAGACGTTCAAGACCGAACGAGTGCGGCGTGTAGTGCTCTTCAGCATCGCGTTCGTCCTTATCATCACCGGGGTCGAATTCGGCAAGGCGTCGCTCGAACGCATACTGACGCCGCAGCCGGTAGCGGCGAACATCGTCGCCATTGCGGTCATCGCCGCGGTCGTCTGCGTCAATCTCTGGCTTTCGTTCTTCGCGGCATCATTGGGCTCGGTGCTCGGTACGCAGAGCGCCCGGACGGCCACGCTCAACGCGCGCCGTGATACGGTGATAACCGCCATCGTGCTCGTGGGCTTTCTCCTTCGGCTTTTCGGCGTACAGTCGATCATCGACGGCGTCATGGGGCTCATACTCTCGGGTGTGATCATCTATAACGGTTTTGACATCGCCAAGGAATCGATATTCTCCATGCGCGGCGAATCGCCGGATGGTGCGTTCCTCGATGCGATACGCAGCGCCGCCCAGGGCGTCCCGGGCATTCTCGGCATACATTCGATAGCCGTGCATACGTACGGGAAGAAGAGTATCGTTTCCTTCGATGCCGATATCGACGACTCCATGTCGTTCACGGCGGCGACGAGCACGTGCGATGCGGCAGAGTCGCTGCTTGAGAAAAAGCTGTCGGTCAGGGCGATAATCCGTCCGCGCCCGGTGTCGACCGCGGCGGGCGATGTCGCTCACCTCAGGGAGGATGTGGAGCGTGTTACGCGGCATATGAGCGAGGTGTCCGCAGTGACGCGCGTACGCATCGAAGGCGATGCCGAAAGCGGTGTCTTCCATTGCGCACTGACGCTGGACAGGTCCACTATTCCCGAACGTGCCGATGAGATCCGCACGCGTATCGAGCGCGAGATGCTCGGGAAACATCCGAAGCTTCGCGTGGTCATTGAAACGGCAGATCGCCGCTGAGCGCTACGTCGCGCCGTTCACGAATCGGGCCGGTATTTCCATGACCGGTACAAAGGCTTCCCCGCGGACCTTCGCCGCTATCATATCCACCGCTTTTTCGCCCATGTCGCGCCATCGCTGATCGATGGTCGTTATCGGGAAATGCGATGTCGCTTTGTCGATGAAATTTCCGTAGCCGAGCACGGCGACTCCCTTGCCGGGGAGCAGCCCTGCTTCGGTGAGCGCCCCGCACACGCCGATGGCTTCGTAATCGTTCGCGCAGAAAACGGCGTGAGGGCGGGCGTTCTTCAGATAGCGCTTGGCTTCATGGTACGCCGAATAGGCATCGAAATCGGTAGCGCGATAATCGATATCGGCAATGGAGAGACGTTCTGCTGCTTCCCGAATGCCCTTCAGCTTCAGCTGTGCATTGTACTGATTCTCTCTTCCCGTGAGCACAAGGATGCGCTTTGCCGAACGCTTTTTCACAAGATACTCGAGCCCCATCGCCGCCGATCGCTCATAATCGTTGACAACGGCGGCGGCACCCGGGAGCATCCACTCCACGGTCACGAACGGCGATGAAATCGCGGTATCCCTGCAGCGCTCCCTGACATCGTTGAACGCTTCCTGTATGAAAATGACGCTGGACCCTTCACGTTTCGCGTCGGAAAGAAGGCGCATCGTCTCACGCCCCCAGGCAAGCTTATCGGTATCAAGGTCATGGAGACGGAGCGTAAGACCCGCTTTCGCAGCGGCGGCGTGCGCGCCCTGCAGGAAGAGGAGATACAGCGTGAGATGCTCCGACGGGAGGAATATCTCCACGATGCTTGAACGCTTCTTCTTATCCGCGATGAAATATCCGGCGCCGTGCCGCGAGAAGAGGACGCCCTCCTGCTTGAGTTCCGTGTATGCGCGCTGTACGGTAACTGCCGAGAGCCCGGTCACACGCATCATGTGGCGCACCGAAGGCACGGCTTGTCCGGGGGCGACGATGCCGCGCCTGGCCATGTCTTTGATGCGGTCTTTTACGAGCATGTACGGGTGTTTTTCTCTACGTGAGGCCATGTCAATCCTCAAGGATGCTCTTTACTGCGGGTGTCTCCGGCGGGGCGAATCGATAGAATCGGGAAGCATTGCCTCCGAGGAATGAACATGATTCCAATTCGTTAAAGCCGCTCTTGAGGATGAAATCGAATGACATGCGATAGGTTATCGCCGTCATAGTCCGCGGATAGTCCGAGCCCCACATGATCTTGCCGATGCCGACCAGGTCTGCGGCTTCGCGTATAGCGCGTACCGCACCTCTGAAGGGATAGGCTTCTTTGTGGAAGAGCCAGGTTATCCCGCCCGATTCTACCACGACGTTCTCATGGCGTGCGAGGCGTATCTGCGAAAGCCATCCGTCTCGCGTTACCATGCCGAAATGGCCGATGGCGATCCTCAACTTCGGGAATTCGCGTATTATTTCCTCCATTTCCGGGACCTGCGTATCCCCGTCGGCGAGATCGATGGAAAGGAATATATCGTTCTTTTCCATTAATTTTAAAGCACGCATCATCTCATCCGAAGTAAGCAGGACGCGAGGAGATAACGATGCAAGGCGCTGTGCGGGGATCTTTATCCCGTCGAAACCCGCTTTGATGAGCCGTCCCACCGTTGAAAGATATCCGGGGCGGCGGAATTCCGCCATTCCGCAGACGCGCAGGCGCGCGGGGTATTTTCGGCGAACGGAGCGAAGATAATCGTTCTGTATCCCGTCGATGTATTCCTGCGTGATGACAGCCCCGGCAACTCCCGCGGCATCCATCGCTGCAAGGAATCGCTCGGCGGTATTTTTTCCGTCGTGCATGAGCGCGGGCATCATCTGGCGAATGCCGCCGGGGAATGTCGTTCTCCCGCCGCCGATGTGGCGTATCCTCGTACCGTCGATCAAGCCGTCGATGCGTTCCCAAAGATGCGCATGTGCGTCGATGACAGGACAGGCGGCCATCATTCGAATGACACCAGCACTTTTGCCGTACTCCCATCGTTGTTCCTGAGGCGTTCGAACGCCGAAACGGCGTCGGAGAACGGATACACATCGGTGATCAATCGGTCGATCACGGTGCGGCCGGATGCCACCGCGTCGATGAGGGGAGGGAAGTCGTTGAGACTGTTGCGCGAGCCGAACACGGAAAGTTCCTTTTTGAGAAGTATCGAATGATTGAACGTCGTTTCGCGTTTGCCGTTGCCGATGAGAATGAGCGTGCCGGAAAACGCTGCCGCATCGATGGCGGCGAGGAATGTTTCCGGTAAGCCCGCTGCTTCTACGCATACGTCCATGCCCGCGCCATCGGTAAGCGCGGCGACGCGTTCCTTAAGGACATCGTTCTTCGTATTGATGACGCCGTCGGCGCCGAGCGAACGTGCCATCGAAAGGCGATCGTCGAAGACATCGGCGGCATGGACGCGCGCGCCGATACGCTTTGCCGCGATGACGGCGAACATCCCTATCGGTCCGGTGCCGATGACGAGCACATTGTCGTTCGCCCGTACGCCTCCGCGCGAAATGGCATGCGCGCTTATCGAGAACGGTTCTATGAGCGAGAGCGTCTTCGGCGAAAGGCTTTTGCCGTCGATAATGTGGTCGACGGGCATGACGATATATTCGGCGAAACAGCCGTCGCGCTGAACGCCCATCGTCTCGTTCTTCTCGCAGCAGTTCTTTCTGCCGGTACGGCAGGGATGGCATGCGCCGCAATTAAAATAGGGAACAGCGGTGACGATCATCCCTTCGGTAAGACCGCGGTCGTTCGTTCCGATCGCTTCGATGCGTGCCGAGAATTCATGCCCCGGTATGCGCGGATAGCTCGCGAACGGCTGATTGCCGGTATAGGTCTGCACATCGGATCCGCATATACCGCAGTAGAGTATCTTGAGCAGCGCCTCGCCGCTCTTCGGCTTTGGCGCCGGTATATCGACGATGGCTATCGTCCCCGGTCCGGTGATATGTACTGCTTTCATCGATGCCCCCTTGTACGGCACATCATTGCTCGTTCGAAATTATTCCACATAGGGATAGTCCCTGTCGATAAGGCGTTCTTCTTTCATTGACTTCCAGAAGCCGTCGGGAATGCTTGCGGTGGCGAGCGATACGTTCTCGGCGACGCGTTTGGGATTCCCCGTATTGAGCGCGATCGATGCGATCCCGGGAGCCGACATGGCGAATTGCACGCATGCTGCTGCGGGCGTTACGCCGAAACGGGTGCAGATGGTATTGAACTTTTCCCGCCATGAGAAGAGTGCCGCGTCGTTCGGGTCGTTCGGCGAAAGCACGCGATAGTCGAAATATTTCCCGCCGGTGAGAAAGCCCGCATGGAATACCGCGGAGTTTATCATGCCGATGCCGCGCGCGTGAAGGCCGGCGATGAAGGCGATGAGCTCTTTCGGATGCTCGAGTATCGTGAAGCTCACGGCGAACATCACCCAGTCGAGCGGGACCGCATCGGTAAGCGAGCGTATCACCTTCCAATCCTTGGAGCCGATGCCGACAGCGTTCACTTTGCCTTGCTTTTTCAGCTCGAAGAGAGATCGATATGCGCCGAGTATGTCGTTCCAGCGGCGTTGTTTGTCTTTTTCATCAAGTGCTGCGGCAAGATATTCATCGGGGTCGTGGACGGAGACGAGTGACGGGCGGTAGTTGCCGAGCAATCGACAGCCCTGTTCGTAGCATTGGATGATGCCGTCGGCCGATATGCGCTGTTCCGCGTCGAACATTAATCCTTTCCATGCGCCGGGTTCGAACGTCGGTTCAGCGTTCGTGAGCGGCACGCGATACCATCCGAGCTTATTGCTGATGAGCACGTCATCGGGTGATACGTTCCTTGCGGCGAGTTCGCGCCCCAGCACTTCGAGCGCGAGGCCCGCGCCGTATTTTCCCGCGGAATCGACAGCGGCCGGCGATGGCACGGAGCGAATGTATTCGGATACGAGCGATGATTTTGTCGCGTCGGGAACGATATCGTAGAGATTGCCGAGGCAGCTCGTCCCGAAGACGACGGGCGGGATACGTAAGCCGGTCGATCCGAATTGTCTATGCATGCGACGTCTCCTCCAAGCGATACTTCATCCGTCACGGTTCCACTGTTACTTTGATGCAGGGCGTATGCGGACAGGTCATCTCTTTTGGAAGCTGAACGAACAGGCAATCTTCAAGCTGGCGGAATGTGATCGCCTCGCTGCTCCCGAGTACGGCGACGCTTTTTACTTTTCCTGCGGCGCGGCCGAGACTGCGAATATACGCCCCCCGGTCCTCCGGACATTTCATTTGGAAGGCATACACCGCAGCATCTTTCTGCGTGAACCTGAAATCGGCGCTCGTCCATTCCACCGGCTTTTCCTCGAACGTGGCTTTCTGCACGAATCTCGACGGTCCCTCAGCGGCTTTTTTCCACGGGCGCGTGCCGAATATCCCCTCGCCGTTCACCGAGGTCCACGCGGTTATCCCTTTCAGGATGTGATGACATTCCTCATCGAGCGTACCGTCGGGGCGCTGGGTGAAATTGAGAAGGAGATTGCCGTTCTTGCTCACGATGTCGACGAGGGTCTCTATTATCTGTTTGGCCGATTTATAGGTCTGGCGCACATCATAGAACCACCCGCCGACGCAGGTGTCCGTCTGCCACGGAGATGAGGCGGCTTCGTCCATTTGTCCGCGCTCGATATCGAAGACGCCGGTCGCGGCGAATTTCGGGTCTTTGTTCTTCTGATTGTACACGGCATTGTTCGTGCCGCCGTGCCTCTTCGCGCTCACATTGTACAGATGTGCCACTATGGCAAGCCCCGTTTCGCCGAACGGGAGTTCGCCGTCGGAGTAGAGGAGGTCGGGCTCGAATTGATCAATCATATCCTTCACGCGCAGATACCATCGCTCATGCCAGTACGGATTGTCGGTGTACCATTGCAGTCGTTTGCCTTCTTTGTGGAGCCGTATCCCTTCCTCGATCTCCGCTTTCGTATGCGGGAGATAGAGATCATCGTTCGCACGGTCATTGCCGTCATACGGCGCCCCGGCGAAAGCACCATCGATATCGGCCATTTTATTCGTTATCCACCAGGTATAGGCTGCGCCGAGATGTTCGGTCAATCCGAACGGCAGATCGAATTTTCGCGCCGCATCATGCCAGAGCCGTACGATATCCTTCTTCGGACCCATGGTCGCCGCATTCCATCGATGATGCTTTGAATCCCAATTATCGAAATTGTCGTGATGTGCCGCCTGTGCTACGAAGTATTTCGCTCCCGCGTCCGTATATATCTTCATGAGGCCTTCGGGGTCGAACCGCTCGGCCTTCCAAAGCGGTATCATATCCTTCCATCCGAATTTCGACGGATGACCGCAGGTACGCAGGTGATGATTGTATTGCGGATGACCGGGGGTGTACATGTGCCGCGCGTACCAGTCGCCGAACATGGGCACACTTTGCGGTCCCCAATGGCTCCAGATGCCGAATTTCGCATCGCGGAACCACGCCGGGCATTGGAATGTCCCGAGCGACCCCCAGGCAGGCGTGAAGGGGCCTTTCGCTATCGGGTTCGCGTCGATATATGACGGCATGCGTACTCCTGAAGTAAATTGTACTAGTACAGTAATATCGCGGGGGATGGATGACAACGGCGAAAGTTGACATTTAGGTGGGTTTTATTGACATCCGAGATCGCGAGTTCTATCGAACATGCGTCTGGTATTGCCTCAAGCCGGCTTCCGTGGTATAGTCCATGGATGAATGAACGATCGAACGCGAACGTAAATGCCGTACTTGTCGCCGATAGAACGCTCTATGCAGCTGTGTCGGATCGTATAGTCGCCTATTCCATCGCAGACCCGATACGCCCAAAGCTCACGTGCGAAGCCCATACCCGCGGCGCACCGTATCTGCTCGCCCGCACGAACGGCGCGCTCTTTGTCATGGAGGTATTCCATGAAGGCGAGGAGCTTTCGGTGTTCACGCATGCGGGTGAAACGTTGACCGAATCGGTACGCATCCATGTGGCCGATTTCGTGTCCGGTTTCCCGCGGGATATGCGCGCCGACGGGAACGATCTCATTGTCGCCGATATCTATCGCGGCCTCTACACTATTGATATCAGTAATGCGGAACATCCCCTTTTGCGCGAAGGCGTGATGGTGCCTGGGCTGCAGAGCGTACATCATTCCGGTACGATGCTTTTTGCCGGGAGCGATCACGGCGATGTCATTTCGTTCACCCGCAGCGGCGACGGGTGGAAGCCCGGTGTTTCCCTCTCCGTCGTCGAGGGCTGTGTCGAATCGCTTGCGTTCGAGAACGGCACGCTCTGTGCGGCCTTCGGCCGTTACGGCAGCCACGGGTATACGGGTTTCAGCGGCATAGCGTTCCTCGAATGCGATGCGGCATCGATGCGGGAGCGTTCGCGAATAGAGCTCGATCGCAATGCGATGGGTGTTCATATCAAGGATGGAGTTGCCGCTGTTCTCCTGCAGGAATGGGGCCATGAGTGGTACGACACCGCGAGCGGTGTGCGGATGTATGACATCGCCGACCCCGATACGCCGCTACTTCTCGGTACGTATGAACGGAAGGCAAAATTCGAGCACTGGAACATTGCATGGCCGTATGCGTACGTTGCCGACCGTATGTTCGGGGTCCGCATCATCGATCTGTCCGATCCAAAGTCGCCGCGTGAAGTAGCCGAAGTCCCCGTTCCCGGTCTCTCCGGCTGACGTCAGATCGGCACAGCAGCGCTGACCGACGCGTCGTTGCGTGCGGATATCATTGCAAGAACGTTCTCGCGCTGTGTCGCGGGTGATCCTCAGATACTCACGTAAGAAAAGAAAACCACTGAGGGCACAGAGAACACAAGAGAATGCAATGAAAAGACAGGGAGAATAATGCGCAGCAGGTTTCACCTCTCGGGTGATAAAGTTCAAGTCGTTTTTTGTGCTTTCTCAGTCTTTTCTCGGTGATCTCCGTGGTTCTCTTAATCCTTATGTGAGGATTTGGGTGATCTGTTTCGTTTGATAAAATCGATAATTTCGTTATACTAGTTGCCGAACAAGTATGACAAGGACCCATCGATGAAAGAGACCATTGGCAAGGAACTGAAACGGATATTCGGCGATCGCGCCTTTTTCGACAATGAAACGCTTGCGGTATACAGCTATGATGCCGCGCATACCGAAACGATACCGGAAGCCGTTGTGTTCGCGAAGCATGAGACCGAGATAGCATCGCTCATGAAGCTGGCGAACGAAGAACGCATATCGATAACGCCGCGCGGCGCCGGGAGCGGACTTTCCGGCGGCTCGGTCCCTGTGCAGAAGGGCATCGTCGTCTGCCTCGACAAGATGAAAGCGGTGAAGGATATCGATATCGTGAACCGGCTCATTACGCTCGAGGCGGGTGTGATAACGAGCGAGATAGATGCGCTTACGAACCCCAAAGGGCTGTTCTTTCCGCCGGATCCCGGGAGTGTAGCGTTCTCCACCATCGGCGGCAATGTCGCCGAGAATGCGGGCGGCCTCCGCGGGCTTAAGTACGGCGTTACGAAAGATTACGTGAAAGTGCTCCGTACGATACTTGCTTCCGGTGAGATAGTATCGCTCGGTTCGAAGACGGTGAAGCATGTCGCCGGATACAATGTCGAACAGCTCTTCGTCGGGAGCGAAGGCATGCTCGGCATTTTCAGCGAGATGACGCTTTCGCTTCTGCCGCTGCCCGAGCATCGCGAATCGGCGCTTGCCGTATATAACTCCCTTGATGATGCGGCGCGCACGGTATCGGCGATCATCGAAGCGGGCGTGACGCCGTCGACGCTTGAGATAATGGACCGGTTCACGATCAATGCCATCGAGGATTATAAATCATGCAGACTGCCACGAGATGCGGAAGCGGTGCTTCTCATCGAGACCGACGGCTATCGTGAATCGGCGATGCGGGAAATGGAAAAGGTCGAAACGGTAGCACAAAAGAACAAGGTCGATCGATTCGACCGCGCGAAGGATGCCGCCGAGAGGGAATCGCTTTTTGAAGGGCGTCGCGTTGCCCTTTCTGCGCTCGCACGCATCAAGCCGACGACGGTGCTCGAGGATGCAACGGTCACGCGAAGCCGCGTTCCCGATCTTGTGCGCAAGGTGCAGGAGATAGCGAAGAAATATTCGATCACTGTCGGAACGTTCGGGCATGCCGGCGACGGTAATCTGCATCCAACATTCCTTATCGACAGCAAGGACGCCGATCTTATGAAGCGGACAGAAGCAGCGGTGAAAGAGCTCTTTGCAGCTACGATAGAAATGGGCGGAACGATATCCGGCGAACACGGCATCGGCATTGAAAAGAAACCGTTCCTCAAGGCGCAATTGGGCGACGCGGGTGTGGGCCTTCTCCGCACGATAAAGAAGGCGCTCGATCCGAACAATATCCTCAACCCCGGGAAGATGTTCGAATGAACATGAGAGTGAGCGCACACGATCGCGCCCGTGAGCATCTGCGTATCGCTGCGCATGAATTCGAGCGATGCATGAAATGCGGAAAATGCCGTTCGGTATGCCCTGTTTTCAAGGAATTAGAGAATGAGCTCTTTGTCGCGCGCGGCAAGTTGAAGCTTGCGCGCATGGTGAGCGACGGCGATATGAAAGTGACGAAGCGCGTACGAGAAGCGCTCGATGAATGCCTCATCTGCAAAACATGTACGGCGAATTGTCCGTCCGGCGTGAAGGCCGAAGAGGTGGTGCTTCGCCTCCGCTGGTATGCGACAACACAGACCGGGCTTGGCCTGATACGTGCGCTCATATTCCGCATCGTACTCTGGCGGCGTTGGCCGCTTACGTTGGGTGCGAAAGCCATGGCGATATCGCAGCGAGTTCTTTTCGGTATGGGGCCGAAGAATCCTGTGCGATTCCTTTTCCCGCTTTTCGGCGTTTCGCGCAGGAGGATATTCCCGCAATTCGCATTGCGCACGGTCTTGGGCAAATATCCGGAACGTATCCCTCCGAAGAACGGCAAGCCGAAAATGCGCGTGGGCTATTTCGTCGGCTGTGCGGCGAACTATATCTATACCAATGTCGGCGATTCGATAATATCGGTGCTCACGCATTACGGCTGTGAAGTCGTCATCCCCAAGGCGCAGAAATGCAACGGCACGCCGGTGTTCGCGAACGGCGATTACGACGGCGCGAAGCGTTTTATGGAGCACAATCTAGCGTTGTTCACCGGCTATGACCTCGATGCCATCGTCGTCGGCTGCTCATCCTGCGGGCTTTCATTGAAGACCGAGATAACCAATTTCATCCCGGAGAATACCGTCCGCGATGATTTCCGGAAGAAAGTGTACGATATTCACGAGTTCATTGAGAAGTTCATAAAGATAGATGCGAAAGAACTGTCACCGCTTAATGTTGCCGTGACCTACCATGACCCCTGTCACATGGTGCGCGGGCAGAATATCACGAAGGAGCCGCGGGATATCCTGAAGAAGATACCCGGCGTGAGGTACATCGAGATGAAGGACGCTGCCGTGTGCTGCGGCGGGGCGGGGAGCTATTCGCTCACGCATTATGAGCATGCGCTCGCCATTGACGAGCATAAACGGAAGAACATTGCCGCGGCGAATGCCGATCTTGTCGTGACAGGGTGCCCCATCTGCGTCATGCATATGCAGGATAATATGGCACAGCATCACATGAAAGAGGGGACGGCGTTCGTGATAGAACTGCTTGCAAAGTCGCTGAAGAATAAAGAGAAGAACCCCTAACCCCCCAGCCCCTTTCCCCTCATAGAAGGGAAAGGGGAGCGAATGCACTGAGGAAAAAATGAGAATCAAACTGGCGTATGGAAAAGATGGTCTCGATGTGGATGTACCCGACGCGAACATCGCCAAGGTGCTTCGCATGAAAGCGGCGCGTCCGGTCGCTGATATTGAAACGGCGATAGCGCAGGCGCTGGAGAATCCTATCGGGACAATGCCGCTCAGAAAACTTGCCGCGGGAAAACGCAACGCGGTAGTAGTCATTACCGATGTGACGCGTCCGACGCCGAATCATCTGATACTGCCGCCGATACTGCGGGCCATCGAGGATACGGGCATACTGCGAAAGGATATTACGATACTCATAGCCACCGGCACGCATGAGCCCAATGAAGGCGAAACGCTCCGCGCCATGGTCGGCGATGATGTATATGCACATTATACTATCGTCAATCATCGTTCCGACGACGCGAAGGAAGTGTGCTTTATCGGCACGACGAAGGCGCTTTCACGTGTATCGGTCAATCGTCATTATCTGGATGCCGATCTCAAGATACTCACCGGGCTCATCGAGCCGCATTTCATGGCGGGCTTTTCCGGCGGACGCAAGCTGATATGTCCCGGCATCGTTGCCTCTGAAACCGTGCACTCAATGCATTCGCCGAAATTCCTCGAGGACGCGCGCTCGAAGAACGGCGCCATCCCCGGCAATCCGTTCCATGACGAAATAAGCGAGGTCGCGCGCATGGCGGGCGGTGCGGATCTCATCCTCAACGTCACCATCGATGAGGAAAAGCGCATTACCGGGATATTCGCCGGCGATCTTTTCAAGGCGCATGAAGCGGGTGTCGCTTTCGTGTCATCGCTCTGCATCGACACCATCGACCGCGAAGCGGATGTCGTCGTGACCACGAACTCCGGTTATCCGCTGGACCTGAATTTCTATCAGACCGTGAAAGGCATGGTCTCTGCGCTCGATATCGTGCGCCCCGGCGGCACCATTATCATAGCAAGCCGCTGTGAAAAAGGTGTCGGGAGCATTGCGTTCATCGATCTCCTTGAGGCGTTCACCACACCCGAGGCGTTCATGAAGATGATACTCGCGCCCGGTTTCTTCAAGTCCGAGCAATGGGAAGTAGAAGAGCTCTGCAAGGCCGTCATGAAAGTGCGCGTTATGGTGTACACCGAGGGAATACCGGCTGAGAAATTATCGAGATACGGCGTTACGCCGATAGCGAGCGTAGAGGACGGCATTGCACAATGCCTTAAGGACTATGGGCCGTCGGCGCGTATTGCGGTGATACCGAAGGGGCCGTATGTGGTGGCGAGGGTGGGGTAGGCTGCGCGCGCCGGGGAAATTTGGGCGTTTTTTCTGCACTACGCGGCAGCGTGTGATCGCGAAATCGCTCAGAACATCGTGTTCTTCGCTCGAAATGTCCTCGCGATATCTTTTCATTCCTATTTATTCCTGAAAGTAAATTTTCAATCCTGTCGTGCTTATATACTACATCCGTGTAGGCTCGGACATAATCGTTTCGCAATCACACGCCGCTCGCTTCGTGCAGAAAAACTTTTTTGTGAGTGAAAGACCGAGATATATCTTAACTCGGATGTATCAAGAATATGGAATTGATATTCATGATGTTTTTGTCTGGTATTCATTCCATTTCATAGAATATTCCCGATGCTGATCGTACCGAGATATTCTGATTTTTTGCATATGCTTCGGCGGCGCGGTGCAACAGCTGCTTTTTTGATTCGTTGCGCATCATGCCGTACATTACATTCTCGAGTATGCACGATGCCGGATACATGAGCTGCTTCGTCAATAATACGGGATTTGCACCGTTCTTCCTCAGAACATGTTCAAAATAGTGCATGCTCTTGCAGCATAAAACAATGGCGTTTTTCCTGTTGTTTTGATTCTCAATGGGGATATTCGGCAATGCGAAATCCATTAAGCCATTATGCCCGATATATGCGATATTCCTTGCGCCCCTTCCGACCGGGATGATATATACGACGCCCTTGTTCGTTATACTGAGATATTCATCCCTGTGATTTATTGAAGCTGATAAGAAATCAACGGTAGCGGCGTATATTTCTCTGCCCCGGTACGCATCAGCGATCAGGAAGAAATTCGTATCTAATGATCTATAAACGCATCGCTCATATACTATTGGGCTGACAGCGGTATTCGTATATTTCCTGTTGTATACAAGCTCCCATTTTTTGTTCTTATTGAAATTACCCCTGACCCCTTCAGATAATCCCCAGTATAGATTATTATTCGGGTCATCGCCATTACCGATGTTCTTCGGGACGGGGACTATCCCCTGATATTCATTGTCGCATAATGAAACGAACACATGGAGCGAGATGTTTTCTCTGCTGTAACAAAATACTGATATCAACGCAAATAGGAACAGAGATATCGTTTTCATATAGGTTCTATCCAATTGAAGGGTTGGCGATGAGTTCTCTCTGAATGCGTACGCGCAATACTTTGACTTTTATCATAGACGCTTGTTGGGCGTGTCTTATAATTATTCTTTCGGGTTTGTTGATCTAACATATTTTGCATTAAAAAATACATCTGGATAGTTTAAATGATTTTCATCATATTCTTCTTTTGTTATAAACTTTATATAAAAGGTTGCTTTTGGATTGCTTCCAGAATATTTTGGAGATGTTATTGTATGTTTAATTTGATCACCAATTACAAAATAATTACCGTCATCTATTCTGCCTGTTGCTTTATTTTCAGTAATTGAATATGGGTCAGAACATATTTTAAAATAATTTTCACCTTCTCGTAATGTTAAATCAGCACATCTTCGCATGCAAATGCTTTTCGCTTTTTCTTTTGACATATTATATTGATAACCACGAAAAACTACTTCCCATACTCCATTTATTGTCATCCGTTCATAAAATTCATTTTTGGGAGCAGTTGCGCATGATACACATATTATCAAAAATAATAATGCTTTTATAGTTTTCATTTATTCTCCTTTTTTACATGCCCAACGGAAGGGTGAGCGGCAAATGTACTCATTTGTCGGCTCCACCTTGTTGACCAGTCTTATATTCTCTATTCAATCTGAATAATATTCCAAGTTGAAATTTCAATCTAATCATTTCATAGCTTTCATAGCTATCGAAATGTTTTGCTAACCCGATTTCGATGTAAAATATACTAAGATTTATATTTGCAGTACCACCTACAAAAGGACTAAACGATGTCTTCCCGCCTTTAAAACTTAATAGAGGAGTATATCCACCAATTAGTGAAAATCCTAATAAAACATGCTCACTATTTTGTAATATTCCCATCACATTTATTTGTGCGCCATGTATTTCAATTAAATATAATCCAGATAATTGTACACCGAAATATTTAGTATGATAGCCAATATTTATATTAATTATTGTTGGTGTACCAAATGTTGCCCCAAATAATAAATAATTATCCAGCAGTTTGTAATTTTTACTATTTTCAAAATCTATATTTGATTTGTTACTGTCGTTTGTATATATAGCATGATGACTTGTCAATAAAAGTATAAGAATAAAAAATATTCTATTCATTATTAACATTCTGGCCAACGGAAGGGTCAGCGGCAAGCGTACTCGCTTGTCTGCTGCACCCGTCTGTTGGGCGCATATTATTCATATTTTATTCCTTTTTTATCACCAATCAGTTTTTTATTTCTAATTATTTCATTAGTTATCTCAAATAATGCATTATTGATGCCGTCATAGAACATTTTATTTTTAAATTGTGGTGCTATTTGATAGCGAATGATATTTGCTGCAATATCATCACGTATTATTTTTTCAAGTCCATAACCTACTTCAATTCGTATTGAACGATCATTTAATGAAAATAAAATAAGAAGACCATCATCATATTTTTTTCGGCCAATTCGTAGATTATTTGCAATATTTATAGAATATTCTTCAATAGTCTGATTTGTTGGTAGTTGTTGTATTGTCATTACAACGATTTGTGGACCGTAATCTGAAGAAAATGAACTCAACATTGAATTTAATTGATATATTTCATTGCTATTAAATAATTTAGCTGTATCGTTTACGTGATTAATTGATTTGCTATTAATCTTTGTCATTCCGTATATAACCGTTATAATTGCCGTTATTAATAATAATACTTTTATATTTCTCATTTATTCTCCTTAATTGCGCCAACGGAAGAGTGAGCGGCAAGTGTACTCACTTGTCCGCTCCACTCGCTTGTTATGCCATCTTTTTTCTTTATTAATTTCATTTTATTCACATTGCTTCTCCAGCAAATAATCCGCCGATCATGAATGAATAAACTGTTATTATTATAAATATTATTATTGATATTATTCTTATTGGAATATTTTTTATTCTTATTCCAAATAATATTGTTATTATAATTGTTATAATCGAAATTACGTGAGGAATATAAAATGAGTAGTGAAATATACGAATTAGAGTTGGATATATAATTATTATTCCAATATTTGATATTAATTCGTATACAACCATGAGCAATAATTGATTTCGTAATTTATATTCCTTGAATTTATTTAATATTCTATTCATTTTAATTCTTTCTTAATTGGTGGCATAACTTTTAATATCCAGAAAACATTTAAATGATTCCTGCGATGTTCCATTCTCAGACTATAGGGCGGAATAGGAAAAAAGTCAAAAAGTAACGTGAGCCCGTCGCGAAAAGAGAGAACAAGGGGTCGCGACCCCTTGTTCTCAACGGTTCTGATGATGTTATAATGACCGCACTCCTATCGATGCCAAAGATCGATATTTTCGCAACAGTCTGAACGTCGCAGAGTACCTTTTCTTGCGGCAAACATTATGCCGTATTCAATTTATGGAAGAATATCTCACGCAGATGTCGCAGATGTTCACCGCTTATCTGCGCCCATCAGCGAAATCCGCGTGACATTTTTCTCATTATAATCCGCCACTCGCCATCATGAATACCAACCCCGCCCGCACAGCATGGCGCAAATCGGCATCCTGCCTCGCGCCAGCAGCGCCCTCCATGGCGCACGCGTTGCCGACTCCCCGCACAGTGTTGCCGACTCCCCGCACAGTGTTGCCGACTCCCCGCACAGTGTTGCCGACACCCCGCACAGTGTTGCCGA
>JBBTBY010000030.1 GCA_038043445.1 Spirochaetota bacterium | reverse complement strand
GTTGAATTGTATCGCGCTCGCCGATTTCCCCTGCACCCACTGCGCCGTGCTCGAGACCGGTCCGTCGTGTCCTGAACCGGACGAATCCCTGAGCGTACCCCCGGAGCGTTCATCGAATTTCCAGTAGCCGACAAGCCCCGTCGTCAGGTCAGTCGCCGCGGAAGCGCCCGCATCAGCCGATGCGAACATAGCACGGGCCTCTTCCGCATTGATCGCGCTGTCATGTATCTCCACTTCATCGACGGCACCGGAGAACCAATATCCGAAATTTTTACTCGCCGCATTCCCGCATCCGATATAGAGTTCTTTGGGGTATGCACGCATATCGACGGGAAGCGTTTTCGTCCCGGCAAGCGCACCGTCCACATAGAACGATGCCGTGCGCGACGCTTCATCGTACGTACCGCACAGGTGATGCCATTCATTGGGCTCGCAGACATCGGAATAGATGAGGTACTGCTTATTGTCCTTGTCCCAGACGCTGAATGCATACTTCTTGCTCGGCCAGTATTCTATCGCCTGGTGAAAGCCGGGCCTGCCGACCGCGCTCATGGGTATTTTCGCCGGAACGCCGGAGGGCTTCACCCACGCCGCCATGGTTATTGAAACGTATTCGCGCGGGAGCGTTACCGCCGCATGCGCGTCGATGCCGTTGAACGTGAGCGCGCCGTTCTTCTTTCCCGCCGTCCACTGTGCGTTCTTTAGAGTGCCGGTTATCCCGCTCTTGCCGGATGCGATTGCAGATCCGTTCGCTTCATCGCAATGCCATTGCGCGACGAGTTCAGCCTGGAGAACGGCCGATGCCGACACAGCGCAGATGAGAGCGATACAATATTTCACCATGACGTCCTCCGGTCGATATGTATTCCATATCGGATATCAGTATAGGAGCGCACCATCGAACTGTCAATGGAAGGAATGGAAAATATCAGGACAAAACGGCACCGC
This sequence comes from Spirochaetota bacterium, assembly GCA_038043445.1. Lineage (NCBI taxonomy): Bacteria > Pseudomonadati > Spirochaetota > Spirochaetota bacterium. Next base: position 13,487 of record JBBTBY010000030.1, on the reverse strand, counting down.
CGCCTTACGGTATTCACCAGACCATTCGATCACGGGATGGTCAATTCGTTGAGAAGATCCTGCCGTATTTTTTTTCCGAGGAGAAAGAATTTGCGCTCGGGATACCATAACGTCGGTTCGCCGTCCGCATACGTGACACTTGCGTACATGGCGAGATCCGCGCGGCCCGTGCCGAAACCGAGTGCTATCCCGCCGTTGTCCATGAGTATCTGAGGATGCGGCGAGAACCACACCGGCTGCTTCGCGTCGGGCCGGTATTCACCGCGGACGATAAAGATGGGCCGGCGATGCCAATGCGCATCCGTTTTTGTCCAGCCGCCGAACGCACCGTTATGATTATGATAAAGGAGGAAACACTCTTTCTCGTTCACCGCGTATATCGGGCACGGACTCACCGGATGCAGGAACGGAGCACCATTGTCGCGGTAACGGAGCACATCGGGCTTCGACCAGGTCTTTCCCTTGTCGTCGGACACGGTGAAATAAATATGATCGGTGAATGTGCGCATGACGCAGAAGAGCCGGTCATCCGGGAGCTTTATTATCGCCGGCTCCTGAGCACAGCTGTGATCGGGGTACTCCTTTGACAGCGGTACGGTGATCACTTTGTCGTCGGCGCAGTACCATGAAATCGATATGTCTTTCACCGACGGGTGATCATCGATGTTCTCAAAGCGCATGAATTCGATGACGGCATCCTCGCCCTGCCATGACTTGTTCGGGAGCGGGTTTGGTGTGCGCTTTGTCGGGCTTACCCAGCGCGTGAAACCGGCATAATACTTGTTCTCGGAAAGCCGAAGCGGCTTCTGCCAGACTATCCAGTTCGAAGGGATCTTCGGATCGGTATTATCCCATTTGCTTCGCGGCATGGGAATTATTTCCTCGCTCGACCAGGTGGTACCGTTGTCATCGCTGAACACGCCGGCCATGAGCCCTGTCGTATGCGAGAAGATATCGTTCACACCGATATGCTTGTTATAGATGACATAGATGCGGCCCTTCGTCGAAACGAGCGGGAACCCCCAGCTCGCCATGCCTTTCCCCGTGGATGCGTCCGCATTCGCTCCCGCGATGGTACAGGGCGACATCCATGAAAGCCCGCGATTGGTGCTCCTCGAGAACACGATGCGCTGATCGCTTTTCCCCTCGAACGTGCTCTGCGTCCACACGGCCATAAGCGACCCGTCAGGGCCGTCGAACACGAGGAAATGCTCATTGCCGGTATCGTGCGTCGAGCCGTCCATCGACCCCGGGACATAGACAATGTGGTCCGGGTTCGTGCGGCGCATCTCGTGTTCAAGGTCGATAGACATGGCATCCTCCAAGCGTATTCTCGCACTGTGAATATAGACGCATTATCGGCGAGAGACAAGCGAGGGAACGGAAAATATCGGTACGGAACGGACCGATTCGTCTGTCTCCCCGAGAGCATCGCGGCCGCTTATTTGCGCTGTATCTCCACCGCACTCATCGAATGAGGCGGAAGCGTCACGGCATAATCGTTCCCCTCCCGAACGACCGATGCCCCCGACACCGTTTCGCTCGCCACCTCGGACTTTGCGTCCGTCGATGAAAGCGACGGGGCGTTCACCGTCCATACTTTGGCGTCGCCGCACGAGGAGTTCTTCACCTGAATGCGAGTGCGTATATCGCTTGACTCGCTCTTGTTGAACACGATGACGTACATCGTTTTCCCGTCAGCCGAAAGGCTCGATGTTGCGGTGAGGAGCGCGTAGAGGAAATCGCGGCGGACTATCTTGAGATTACGCACTTCGATGCGGGCGCGCACGCCGTTCTCGGATGTGCCGCGTATACGGGCGGCCACGATCACGCCGGTTGCGTCGGGCAGCGTACTATAATCCTGTGAAAAGGAACGCCAATCCGATGCATGTTCGATCCCCTCGACGCCGATTGCAGATTGTGTCGCCGCCCATCCTCGTTTATCCATGAGGCCGAGGCCGAGAATAAATTTCTCAGTATCGCCCACGACGCGGGCTTCAAAGGATATGCGATAGATCGAAGCAGCTGTCGCATCGGCGACGGCAAGCTCCGGGTAGGAATCCTTTTTCACCCCCTGAAGGTTCATTGTGAACGCATCAGCTCCCTGGGAACGCCATGCATAGGGTCCGGCATCCTTATCTTCGATGGAGAACGCCAACCGATCGATGGGATTGACCGCTTTCATCTTGAATCGCGGGGCATCGATATCCAGTCCGGTCAAACGCGAACCAAAATGCTGCCCCCAGAGACGGAAAAGATAATATGCCGGCATTTTTATTCCGCCCTCGGCGCGCGGCCGGATAAAACCGAAATACGCCCCCACCCACTGCCAGTAGTTCGCCATGAGGACATTATTGGCCGGTTCGAGCATGAGACGCACATAATCGGCACAGAACAATGCCGCACCATAATTGAAGCGCAAAGCATGTTTCGCGCTGCTCACATTGAACTCGGTTATCGCCATCGGGATATCACGGCCGGTGGACGATCGTATCACGGCTCGATAGCCGGCAAGGATCTCCTCGGCCATGTCGGTGGAGCCCATCCACTGCTGCGAACCGGGGATGTACGTATGTATCGCAACGAGATCCACTTTCTCCTTGACGATGGATAATACCTTTGCATTCCATGGATCGGACGGCGGGGAACTCGTTCCCGCATGCACGCTCATCTTAATGGAAGGGTCGACCTTTTTCATGAGTCGTTCGCATTCCAAAAAATATGCCGCATATTCTTCCGCGGTGAATCGCTGTGCCGGAGTGACATAATGAGTGGGCCGGCCGGTGCCGTGATCCTCTTCATTCCCTATCTCCCAATAGCGTATACCGTACGGCTCCTTGTGTCCCCCTGCGGCGCGTTTCATCGCCCAGGGATGATCCGCTGTCGCCGGGGCATTGCAGTATTCAACAAGATCGGCATTGTCCGCGGGCGTTCCCACATACACGGCGACGGTCATAAGCGGTTCTGCACCGACCTTACGACAAAATGTGATGTACTCATCGATACCGAACGCCACATCCGGCCGCTCTTCGTAAGGACCGACGGCCTTATGCCAGTCCCACGTGTGTACACCGCATCCCCCGGGATAGCGGAGCATTTTCATCCCGATATCGTTCGCGAACCCGACAGCAGCATCGTCGGGTTTTCGATCCGCGACGTCCCAATGGCCTTCACCGCTCGGTTTCGGGCTTCTCTTTCCCGATCCCTCCCAGAGGAATTGGCCGTCGTACGCTTCGGCATTGTGCCCGAAGATAAGCGGATTGACCGCACCACGGTCTTTGGCCGCATCGATGATGATGGTACCCGAAAGCCCGCTCCCGGCAGCATCAGCTGCGGCTTGCCCGTTGTCCACCGTCACTGAAAGATCATTGAAGCTGACTTTTCCGGAAACTTTCTCGAGCCCGAGAACTATTGAAACGGAAACCGCATCAGCAGGGATAGAAGCCTGAAATCGCGCCAAGCGCCAATCGAAACTGCCGGCAGGCAGATCGGCATACGGCCAATCTTTTTTCCCGGAAGCAGTGATAGAGGGCATCATGACCTTTATGCCGTTGTAATGCTCCGGCTTGGCGGATACATTCTCGCCCTTCACCATGACAGAGACGGTCACCTTTTTTCCTTTCACGCTTTCGACGGGGAGCTGGATAGAAACGGTTTTCCCTCCTTTTGAAGCGTTTGCAGATGCAGACACATCGATGACAAGTCCCCTGCCGTTGACGCCTTTGTCCTGCACTGCACCGCTCCAGCGCTTGGCGGTATCGGTACTTTCAAAATCGTCGGCAAGTATGGACACTTGTGCGGCCAATGTCATGCAGAGCAGCGCACAGCAGAGCAGCATCGATATTATTTTCATTTCCAGCCTCCGTCATATAGTTCAATAGAAATCATCCGTTTGATGTCAGTAGTATAAGCCGATTCCGATTATACCGCCACTATCGAGCCGCTACGGCTGCCGCGTCCGCAATCGACCGCTGACGCGATCCATGATACAATCGTCTGAGCTTTTCATCGACGAAGCGATAATTGCTTTCCTCGTTATCCTTGGAATACGGTATCTGCACGACGAGCTTGAGATCGGGATGAAATATCTCCTCAAGCGTACGGTCAAGGTCGTCGCGATCCCCGCCCGGACGGATTTTTGCGATGATGCCCGTACCGGCAAGCGCATCGCGTACGGCGGCCGGATCGTTGGGATTCGGATCACCGGCGCCGCGGCCGACCGCGCAGTCTATCATGGTGATGTTCCGGTAATTTCTGAGAAGCGCCATGGTATGCGCCCATGTGCCGCAGGAATGAATAGCAAGCCCGCCGAATTCATCGGCGAGAATTTGATCGAAGGGAAGCGAGATCAGGTTATTGATATGCGGCGATGAAACGGCGAGATTATCATCGGAGATGGATATCCCCGTGCCAGTGGGCATGCCCGGCATGATATGTCCCGGCAGGGCGAGGATATCATTCCCGATGCGCTTCATCTGCACGTGCGAAAAATCGATGATGAGATCATTGAGCTTCTTCATGAACCCGATGACGGCTTCCTCGTCGGCATAGCATGCGGTGAAGAATTCAGCCGCATCGAGTATGAGCGTCGCCGTGTCGAAGGCCGACTGCGTATCGGTAAGCGATATCGGAATGCCCGCATTCGTCGCTTCCTTGAGGGCATCGATAGTATCGAGCACCATGTTCATGACAGGACTTTTCTTCCAGTCGGGACAGGCGATGTTCTTTACCTCATCGATGCGCTGATACTTGTAGTGCACATGCGGCGCGTCGAAGTCGCGGAACACATAATCGCAGCCGAACGCATTGGCGTACACGCCGGTGCCTATCCACGGCTCAAGATACGGCAGATCGTCCGTCCAGTCCACGGCGATAGCCTCTTCGAACTGCAGAAGATTCGCCCGCACGATATCGGCAATGCTGTTGCATGCACCGTAGATGCGGTTCCCCGCATGCTGGACGATAAGATATTGTGTAGCCCCGTTCGGATCGAAAAAGTCACGGAGCTTCGCCTCGCGCAATATCCTGCGCCTCTCATATCGATCTGCCATTTCCTTCGCATCCATCGTTCGACTCCCATTTTTCATTCCGATAGAGTATACTGTCCCGGTACAACAAGTGCTACCAGAAAACGGCCGGGTCGGAATCTGTAAAATGAAACTGCCAGAGCATTTCTTCAACTACGATACCGAGGTCACCCCGCGGACGCACAACACGCCCGAGATGATACGGGCATTTTCGCCGTTCCCGCATATCACCTCTATCGGCTGTCTGCAATTCCAGCGCACGCTGCCGCTCCTGCCCCGGCTGACGCACAGCGGCATCGAGATACATTACATATACAAGGGTTCCTATCGATGGCTTGTCGGGGATTCACTGTACCGGATAAAAAGCGGCGATGCGTTCATTACCATGCCGTGGGAAACCCATGGCGGTCTCGCGGACATGTGCGAAAAGGGAATGTATTGCTGGATCATCATCGCCCCCGCCCGGTTCGGGCCAACGGGCACATTATCACTCGGGGCGTGGAGCGCTCTTTCCGGAACGGAAGAGCGGAAACTTGGCGCGGCGTTCCAGCGCGTGCGGCGGCATGCACTGCATCACTGCGATGCCATCGGGGGGCTTGTTGAACGGATATACACTGAAGCTCGGGGTCGCGCACTCGGTTATCGCGCACGAGTGAACGCCTGTGTCGATGAGATACTGATCTCCGCGGCGCGGGGGATACGCACGGACAAAACCTTCGCTGCTGCCGAACCGGATGCAGCAGTATTGCAATTCCGGGTGCTCCGCGGGATCATCTGTTCTCATATCGATTCCCCGATGACGCTGCAGGATATTATCGTCCGCTCCGGTCTCGGCCGCCGAACGGTATGCGCACTCATCAGTCGCTTCACCGGACAGACGCCGCATGCCTACATCAGTAAGGTCCGTATCGAAACAGCGTATGCGCTTATGCGGAAGAACATTCCCTTGTCCGAGGTCGCGCTGCGATGCGGCTTCTCGTCGCAGCAGCACTTCTCGAATTCATTCAAGGCACTCACCGGTATTCTTCCGAAAGATGCGGTAAAAAGCAAGGAATGGGGATCGGCCTCACATCTTCATTGACCGCGTTTGAAAAAACCCCCGTCAGCGCGAGGTGACGCTGAAGCCGCTTTTCGACGCCTTGTCGGGCGCTTCGGTGAACCATGCTGCGAGGAATGCATCGATGTCGCCGTCAAGAGCGTCTATCGCGGCAGCCATTTCCTGCCACTGAGGATATTCTCCTCGCGCATTTTCGCGGTCGAGCATCATCACTTCGCGTAATGATCCTATCATCTTCCTCGGGACTTCTTTCTGAGCGCGACGGAAAGCTGTATCGTGTTGAATCCGAGATCCTTAAGCCGCTGCATATTCTCTGCGGTCCAGTGGCGTGCAATGTCCGCGGGGCCGCTTCGCTGCCAGGGGATGCCGAGAAACCCGACTTTGTACCTGAGCGTATCTCCTTGAGCTTTCATGCCGTTATCTTTCGTTCCGTTGAAAGTACTTCAGGAGCGTTTGTTTCTTCAGCGTGTTCAGCGCCGGTGCCAGGTGCTGCGCGTCCGGGCCGTCATGCTCCACGCTCCAGCCGTTCCATTCGCGGAACGCATGATACGTCCAGTCCCAGCCGTACTCTTCGAATATCTCAATGCAGTCATTAAGATATTTCTCCGCGCCGGGCGCCCAGGCTACCGCCGAAAATTCGCCGACATAGATCTTCGCCTTATGCCTCAGCTGGAAATCACGAACCGGCTGAAGCGTCTGCCGGATCTTTTCCCTGTCCCACTGCTCTCCCTCGATCAATCCCGGATAGGCGATCTTCTGGAACGGCCCGGTCGCAAATACACCCTGATGCGTGTACGACAACGGGAAATACATGTGCACTTTGTATATGATGTTGTTCATACGGAGCGCCGACATATATACGTAGGTCTGCGGACGGTCGCTCTCGTTGGACTCGAGCATGATAGGCGTATCCGGATCGATCTCTCGTATCGCCTCGGCCGCCATGCGCTGCAAATTCCAGTAGTCGTATACCGCGGGCATGGCCTGCACCGGTTCATTGACAAGATCATACGCCCAGACGGACGGATTACCCTTGAATCGCCGGGCTATCATGCGCCATACATCGACAAAATGATCGGCATATTTTTTCTCGAAGAACATGCGCATGTTATTGGCAGCGATCTTCCCTCCCGGCGGCGAGTGCAGGTCGATGACCATTTTTATGCCGCGGGCGGATGCCATCTTCATCGACACTTCAAGATCGTCGAGTTTTCCTTTCAGCCATTGATCGTATTCCTCGAGGTCGATATCGGTACCGAGCTTTCCCCAGTTGCGCGTCAATTGCGCACGCATGAGGTTCACGTTCCACTCGCCGAGCGTTTCTACATCGCCCGCCGTCAGCGTGCCCGTTTTCATCGATGACGAGGACATCATGCCGCGCAAACGTTTGTGATGCAACACCCTGTCGGGATACGATATCGTGTAATCGAGGTTGATGCGGCCCTCCGCGCTGAACACGTATCCCGCCTGGAGGCTTTCAAGCAGGAATTCGATCTTTCCTGAACTGTCCTGCAGTCCGAGCGCCAGGACGCCGGTGCTTGCCAGATCGGAGAAGCTGACATTGAACGCCATATCCTGCCAGCCGTCGGTGCTGCCGAACGGGACGCGCGCGCCGGGATACTGCATCGTGCCGTTCTCGCCGTTCTTGTATGTCAGCATGAACTTGATCCCGAGATACGGCTGCGGCGGTACGGATACGTTCTTCGCACGGTAGCGGACAAAGAACGTGACGATCTTCCCGCGATACGGCTTCAGATCTATCGGCGCCTCGAACCAATGATGCCCTTTTGCCTGATCAGACGGTACGTCCGTCGCAAGCACGACTGCATCGTCGACGCTCTTTTTCGTGCTGCATCCGCCGGCAGCCTCCCAGGGAAGGTCCTTGAATGCAGCGCTGCCTGCTATCGGCAAGAGCCTTGGTATATCCGCAGTTCCGGCGCCGAACATTGCCGCCCCGGAAAAAAACATCCCGACGAGTACGCGAAAGGATATCGATCGTGCCGCTGTGTTCATGGTTCTACTCCAAAAATAGTTTTACTGCAGTGACGGAACATGCCGGGAGCGGTATCGTTACCGGCATTGTCTGCCCCGTCGATACATCGCGTACGCCACAACGTTCACTGTACGGATCATCGCCCGAAAATACAACGGCGGTAATTCGCTTCACATTCGATCCGCGGAGCGAGATCGTTGTTGCAACCGCTTCATCAGGGAGTTTATTCACGAGCATGACCGTCACAACACCATCGTTCTTCACCGCCACCGCGTCTATCCCCGGCGTATCCTTCCCTTCAAAAACAATGCTGTATTTCCTGTGATCGAACAGCGGCGCTTCTGCCGCGACCGGGAGCAGGCTCCCGCGACATTGCGCGGAATACAGCGAAAGCACATGCCACGATGGACGATAATTCCATACGCCGGGTTTCGGATTTGCAATGGCAGCGAATCTTCCGTAGCCGGAGCATGCCATATCCCAATTGCAGACAATGGGAAATCCAAGCCGTATGAATTCGTTCAACATCGAAGCGATGAGCACGCCGTTGAGCGTATGCCCCAGTATCCTGCACATGCCCTGCTCGCCGTAGTATCCATTGAACTCGGTTATCCATATCGGAAGATCCGGTACGCCCGCTCGCGCGAACGACTCTTTCACCCCGGCAAGCTCTCTCGCCATTTGATTCGGCCAACCGAGCACCGTCCTCGCAAGATCCGCATTGCGCTGTTCCACGGTCGGCTTGGGATCTATCCAGCAGTATGTATGAATGACAAATGCATCAAGATATTTCCCGGCGATCGCGAGCACCGTCTCATTCCATGGATCGGCCTCTTTGGTGTAATGGCTGCGCCAATTCGTCCACGCCCAGCCCACACCGCCGAGCTTGACTCCGGGGTCGGCCATTTTCATCAGCCGGGAGAATTCGGGAATGGACTCGGCGTACTTTTTCGCAGGTATCTTGATCCATTTCTCGTTGCCTAATTCCCAGTAGCGGACGCCATACGGTTCGACATGTCCGTTCGCCGCGCGGAGCTTTCCCATCGGTGTTTCGGGCGATCCGTTGCAGTATTCCACCCAGTCGGCGGCTTCTTTCGCCCCGGCATCCCAGTTCACGATGATGATGGGCGTCGCGTTCAGTACACGACATAATTCCATGAACTCATCGGTGCCGAATTCGAACCGAGTGCCGGCTCCTCCGCGCGATTTCCCGACCGCTGCGCGCCAATCATACCCCTCCGCCTGACCGCCGCCGGGAAAACGGAGCATGGTCGCGCCGAGCGGCCTTAAACGTTCGATGACGCCGTCGTAGAAGCGATGATTGGTACAATCCCAAACCATATCGGCAGCGCCCGATCCCCACACCTTCACATTATTGCCGAATGTAAGCTCCGGAACGGCTGCCCCGGGGGACATCGTATCGACCGATACCAATGCACGCTTACCCTCGGCGACCAACGGCGTAGCGGCGATCGCTATGAAAAATATGAGAACTGCGGCAATGCATGCCGCATTCGCCGAATTGAACGATAGATCGTGCATCCGCATAGGAAAGCCTCCGCATCCGGTGTTCGGGCATAGTATAGCTGATTTGCATGCGCCGGAATATGTAAATAATTGCCTTTGTTATATGTATTATTGACATCCGGTATTTTCATGGTATCCTCTCCGGCAATGAAAGACTGGCTCGCTCATTTCCCGCTCGATGACATGCCGCGGCTTACGCATATCGGCTATCGTGCGCATCAGTCGCCGCACATCGGCAAACTGCACACGCATTTCGGGTATGAGATCAAGCTCATCATGAAAGGGCATGCTGTTCTTCAACTTACCGGAGAAAAGGGATCGATACGGGTACGCGAAGGGGATATCCTCATCGTACCGCCCGGTTTCGTCCATTGGTCAACGATGCGCTCCGGCGCATTAAGTTATTACTGGTTCGGGGTACAGACAGGCACTATCGTTTCGCGCTCATCCACATCCGAACAGCCCGTCGTCAAGCGGCGCAAGAGGACGACGGACATTGTTGAGGAGCGATCATCCGACCGCATGTTCGCATCGCTCAACAAACAATTGCCGACGCAGTGGACGCTTTTTCGCGACATGCACGATCTTAACGCGCCGATGAGGAGCATCCATGATGAGATAGTATATCCGCGCGCCGCGAACGCTGTCATCGTCTATGCGCAGACGATGGAGATACTTGCGCGAATCGTGCGGCGTATGACCCGTGAGGAGTCTCCCGACAATGACCCGATTCGCCGGATAGAACATTATCTCACTGCACACTACCTAGAGACGCCTGCCCTCGGCAAACTTGCCGCCGTATCCGGGCTCAATCAGTCGTATCTATGCCGCATATTCAAATGGCGATTCGGCGTTTCGCCCATCGCGTATGCGAATCGGCTTCGTCTTAGGCACGGGATGTCGTTACTTTCGTCGGGTATGAGCGTGACCGAGGCTGCGCGGCTGTGCGGATACGGGAATGCGCTTCACTTCAGCGCGGCGTTTAAGAAGAAAACGGGATCATCCCCTTCGCTGTACAAAAAAAATATCGGCAGGCCAACGCCTCGGAGCGAACAATGAAACTATCAGCAGCATGCATCATCATTGCTTCCTGCATAGGCAGCGCTGCGGCGGCGCAGCCAAAAGGCGTTGCACTCGGCATGCACACCGTTGAATACGGCGGCGGATCGGAGAAGGCCCGTGCGGCTACCGTTGCGAAGATAGTAAAGACCGGTGCCGCATTCGTTCGTATCAATATTCTATGGAGAAATATCCAGCCGACAGGGGCCGATCACTATGCATCGAATTTTGTCGCAGTCTATGACGACTACATCGATAAACTCGCTCGTGCAAAGCTCGATATTATCGCCATAAGTACGATAACGCCGAAATGGGCATCGTCGGGAACGATACTAAGAAAAGGCAACGATGTACCGAGCAATGTTCCCGCTCCTGCCGCGTTCGCTCAATGGATGTCGTGGCTTGCAGCTCGCTATAAAGATAAAGTGTCGGCATTCCAGTTTTATAATGAAGTGGATATCCCTAATAATTGGGATAACGGCGGCGCAGAATCGTATATGGCGGTGCATATCGCCGGCTACAACGCGGTCAAGGCTGTCGGTCCGGATCTTCTTGTCGTTACGCCGGGCATATCCTGGGAGTATGGACGATCTGCCGCATTCGTTAAGAGCATGTATGCGTTCGGTCTGCACGGGAACTATGACGTAATGGCCCTGCATCTCTACCCGATCCCATCGCACGATCTTATCGCGTATGTGAAAGCCGTCACCGATATCATGGATGCGAACGATGACACATCGATCCCCCTCTGGGTGACCGAGACGGGATTGCCGACGATGACGAAGCCGACATACGCCCAGACCGAAGAGCAGCAGGTGGAATTCTGGGATAAACGCGTGCTGCGCGATATGCGCGGGCTCATGCCGAGGATACGCCGCATCACCTGGTACGAGCTTGAGGATCACGGTCTACCTGTCTCAGCATCTTGGACTGCCGCCGATAATAAAGCGGAACCGGAATTCAACTTCGGGGTATATCGCAGCGATGGTTCAGGAAAACTGATATTACAGCGTATGCAGAATTATGATCCAACCGACAGGACGATAGCTCCGGCAGCACGATAACCCATTAGAACTGCCGCTCTATTCTAAAAACATTCCCGATAGTGGTAAGATCGGCCCTGCCTGTAGCGCTTACGATAGGCCGCTGTGATCTGAAAAGGACCGGGGGTTCGCTGCCGCGTTTCACTTCGAGAAATACCTCCGCGTCGGCGAACGGTTTATCGAGGATAGTTACCGCAAGATCATCGGAAGCGGAAGGATACACGGGATCTTTATCGGCAAGACGCTTTCGGGCGGCAATTGTTTCCTCGGATTATAAAGGAACCATGCGAGATATCCGGAGGGACATTCTTTTTTTTGCGATGACCTGCTTGTGAAAGATCACGCTGACCTCGGCCGATCTCTTCAGGAATGTAACAACCGCCACGAAGTCGGTCGGCGGGGTACTGCATCCGGGATCACGGCCGACCGCGCAGTCTATCATGGTGATGTTCCGGCAATTTCTAAGAAGCGCCATGGTATGCACCCATGTGCCGCAGGAGTGTATCGCAAGTCCGCCGAATTCGTCGGCAAGGATCTGATCGAACGAAAGTGATATGAGGTCATTGATATGCGGCGATGAAACGGCGAGTTTATCATTGGTGGGTGGGCGTAGCCTTGTTCGAACCGGTGCAGGCTGAGGGCACGATGCACGGATTCGTCGATGCCGCACAAACCGGCGACAGCAGCGCTGATCAGGGCTGCGATACCGATACCGACCATCTATGTTACGGAGGTTGCGAGCAGGTGGTCATGGTTTAGCCTGGAAGTTCCTTTGTCTGATGTTGGCTGGCCGGGGGACGACCCGCGGCACCGTGGGGGGTATCTCGCCCCCCCCCCCCTGTTCCTTTAAAAAATCCAGTGGACTCTGTTCGAAGCGCCGGCGAAAGAGACGCGAAAAGTAATTGGCATCGCTGAAGCCGGCCTGTTCTGCCGCTTCACGGATGTTGACAGCGGAATTTTTGAGCAGACGCCGGGCATGCTGCAGGCGGACATCGAGCAGATAGGCATGGGGGGCGCGGCCGATAATTTTTTTAAAGGCCTGGCAGAGGTAGCTCGGGGAGAGGCCGCTTGTATCGTGAAAATCAGCGGTGCCAATGGGGTTCATATAGTTGGTGTCAATAAAGTTTTTCAGAAAAAACACACTGCGTCTCGCCTTGCCAAAAGCGTCACTGTCGGCTGACAGGTTTTTTTTAACCTGCAGATTGTCCAGCAGCTGCTGCAGAAAAGGCCAGAGCAGGTAGCCGGAAAGCGGGTCACCGCTGCGGCAATTCTCCAGCACCAGGTTCAGGATCTTAATCACCGAGGCGCTCTGTTTTTTATGCCAGACCAGCGGGAGGTGACCGGTCATTTCCGGGGGAACATGATGTACCCGGTCAGTGAAAAACGGGTCCCCATGATAGGTCATCAACGGGGCCTGGAGTTTATGGTACTCCCGGTCCCAGTCAAAATGCAGGCAGTGCCGACGGCAGGGAACCGCATAGGGGTTCCAGCTTTCGTGCCAGAAGGCAGGCGGAATGATGGCGAGCGACCCGGCCTTGAGGATATGGCGGGTTTCATCCAGGACGAGGACGCAGCGGCCGGTGGAGACAAATACCACTTCGCAATCATAGATCCGGCGCAGCGGCTCATGCCAGCGGGGATGCGCGGACCCTTCAAAGAAAAATCGTAAAACCGGGTCAATCGAAATAGCCATGCAGCTCCTGTCCGGGGGATGGAATCTCTGTTTGAGCCGGGTGATGAGAGACCCCTTTTGAATTGAAGGTGAACCATGATTTTTCTGA
>JBBTBY010000029.1 GCA_038043445.1 Spirochaetota bacterium | reverse complement strand
TTCCCTTTGAGTGAGGGATGGGGGTGCCGCTTTTTTCGCGGCGGGGGATGGGTGAGTGCGCCTTCATACCTCTATCTCCACCCCTATCGGACAATGATCCGACCCTTCCACATCCGGCATGATGAACGCCTTTTTCACCGACGCTTTCAGTTCCTCGGACACGAAGAAATAATCGATACGCCAGCCGATATTCCGTTCACGCGCACGCGTTTTAAGGTCCCACCATGTATAATGATCGGGGCCTTTTTCGAACAAACGGAACGTGTCGATATATCCCGCTGCAATAAGCTTGTCTATCCACGCACGCTCCTCGGGGAGAAAGCCCGACGAATCCTCGTTTTCCTTCGGGCGAGCAAGGTCTATCTCTGTGTGTGCCGTGTTCACATCGCCGCAGACGACGATCCGCTCTCCGTTCTTCCGCCGCTTCTGTGCATGCGCGAGGAATGCATCGTAGAATTCCATTTTGTATTTGAGCCGTTCTGGCGACGCTTTGCCGTTGGGGTAATAGATGTTGTAAAGTGTAAAGCCCGCGTACCTCGCGCAGATGATGCGCCCCTCGCTGTCAAATCGCTTTTCGCCGAAACCGTGATCGACACTATCGGGATTTTTTTTCGTGTATACCGCTACACCGCTGTATCCTTTCTTCTCCGCCGATGAGAAATACGATGTATACCCGTCTATCTCTTTTAAGTCTTGCGTGAGCTGATCGGGGTGCGCCTTCGTCTCCTGCAGACAGAGTATATCAGGCGATACTTTCGCTATCCAGGGAATTATCCCTTTTTTCTGCGCGGCGCGTATGCCGTTGACGTTCCATGAGATTATCTTCATCGGCTACTTTCCTTCCATGAGCTCATCGCGCCGGCGGCGGTAGGCGATGATCGGTCCGTCGCCCGGGAAGAGGTTCTCCCCGATGGAAAGCCCGCTCGCTTTCGGCTGCTGTGTAACGACGACGCGTCTGTCCTGATGCGCGACCGTGATGTTGAACGGCATCGCAAGCCAGGCGAACCATTTCCGGAGAAGCGGTGCTTTCATGAATTTCTGATAAAAACGCAGATAGAGTATCGTATGTACATCGTCGACCGGAGCGAACGCTACGAGCACACGCACGCTTTCGGCGATATGGTTCTGCCACACGTTCGGGAACGCGAATTCAAGCTTGAAGGGGACATTCGGCTTTTTCATCTTATCGGGTTTAATCGCGAGCGTGCCGTCCTCGCGATGCATGTGTGCATACACGAAGAATTTATCCTTGCCGACCCACTCGACGAGCGGGCCGTCCATCGTGGTCCGATTGCCGCGTCCGATGGTGTTGTGATGCACAAAGGGCACATGCGGCGCATCGAGCTGATTCTCTATGGCACGCGAGTAATGCGTATCCCAATAGTCCTTCACCGTAACATACGTGAAATCGTCCGTGAGGTCATCGAATGCCGGGAGCGGCGGGAGCCTGTCCGTACGCTCGCCCCAGAATATCCAGATGAAGCCCATGGATTCCGCCGTCGCATATGCCTTCATCCGAAAATTCGACGGTACCGGGGCTGTGCGTCCGTTCGCCGGTATCACCGTGCATTTTCCTGAAACGTCATATTCAAGTCCGTGGAATGGACAGCGTATCACATCCTTGATAACTATTCCGACCGAGAGCTGCACGCCGCGATGCGCACATTTGTCGAGGAAGCAATGCACTGCCCCGTCCGATGAGCGCCAGAACACGAGTTTTTCCCCCATGCGGAGGAAGGCGACGGGCTTTCCCTTGGGCACTTCCTTTGATTCAAGAACGGCATACCATTGATCTCGTATCATTTTATTCTCCGGTGCGGCTACACTTGCGATGCATGCTTCCTGAAAAAATCGACGCGCGGCGGAAGCTCCTTGAAACGATGCGATGCATCCTTCATGAAGAACGGTATCGACTCAAAAATATGTTCCCAGCTCCAGAACTCAGTGCCGATGTTCAAGTGCTCCCGTATCATCTCCGTGCCTTCCGGCGCAATGGGATGGAGGAGCACCGCTGCAGTGCGCATCATATGGAACCCATCGATGATGGCATCGTTCGGGATATTGGTCTCGGAAATGCCCGTCGTCCGCTCAGCCCACTGCCTGTTCATGCTCTTGACGAATACATCGACGATGGAAAGTGCCGCGTTGTAATTATGCGCATGCATCGCCGCTTCGAAAAGGAGTATCGTCCTGTCCGATTCTTCCTTCACCGCCGGGCTCACATTCCCTTCCGGCAGTTTTCCGCCGGTATAGCGCTGTATCGTATAGAAGCAGGAGCGCACGGCGCGGTTGAACGCATTGCTCAAGAGATTGCCTTCCTTCAGCACCGGGTCGCCGTCCTTTTCCTTCGCGGCGGGATTGAGGGGCTTGGGCATGAACGATACGTTCTGCTGGCCGAGCCCGAGACTGAAAAAATGCGCACGAAGCTGGTCGGGCGTGTAGTATTTAAGGAGATCGCGCGCCATCGGCGGCTTTATCTCGCTGCTGCTCGATGCCTTCCTGCTGAGAAAAAGGAGATGCTTGTTGACGACAAGGTCGGGGAGAGAAAGTTCACCGTCGCTCACGTCCGCGGATATCTTCCCGTTCACACCCATGAACATGGCCGCTTCCGCCGGGCCGTAGAAATACACGTTATCCTCACCGATGAACTGATAGATGCCGCTATCCTTCGAGCACCACCAGTGTTTCCATTCGTCAGCGCCTTTGCCCATCGATTCTAGATATGTCTTCGTGAACGATATCGGCGCGATGAGCGATTCCGGCCACACCCACCAGGTGAGTCCCGCGAGACCGTCCTTTTCCGGCACCGGCACACCCCAGGCAATATTCCCGGAAAGTCGGAACGGCACAAGCGTCTTCCCCGTGCGATAGCGTATGCCTTTTTCAGCAAGCAGTGCGCGCGCTTTTTCCATATCGGCAAGCGTTCTGAACGAGAGGCGGTCCGATAATCCTTTCCCAGCGGCACGGTCATGCGCCGGAAGCGAAGCGAGAAGGGCCGCATCCGTATCGAGCGTTTCGCGCTTCACGAAAATGGACGGGGGTTCGAGGAATTCCTGTATGCTCAGCACGGCGAACTGCCGCGCGGCGGGATGCGATGCGAAATCCTTGAGCCACGCCTCTATCGCGCTTTGGAAACGCGGGAGCGACAGGTACCAGTTCGTGACATCGCGCATGGCGGGTTTTTCGCCGGACACGGTGCTCACCGGATCGATGAGCTCGGTCGGCTCATACTGATGCCCGAGCGAACATTCGTCCGCATACGCCTGCTCCGATGAGCAGCCATTGACGGGACAGCGCCCCATCACTTGGCGCCCGTTGAGGAAAGCGTTCACTTTCGTGTCGAAGAACTGCGGGCGGGCTATCTTCTCAAGGAAACCATTCTTAAAAAGCGTGTCGAAGAACGATGAACACATCTCACGATGTATCTCCCCCGAACGCCCGAGCCCCGACGCGGCAAAAAGATCGATGGCGATATGATACTGCGTAAGCACATCCCGCTGACGCCCATGATTCTGCTCTACGAACGACGGGAGATCGCCGGTGTACTCGCCCTTCTCGGTGAGCTTCCGGTGATATTCCACGATGGGCGAACCGTAACAGTCGGTGCCTGAAACGAAGATGACGTTCTCGGCACCGATGCGGTCGCGCAGAAATCGCGCATACACGTCCGCCTGCACGAACACGCCGCCGATATGTCCGAAATGAAGGTCTTTATTGCCGTACGGCATCCCCGCGGTGATGACCGCCCGCTTCGGGAACTGTGCCCGCGTTCCTGTACCCATGATGTGCCTTTATTTTTTCTGCGACTCTTTCAGTCGTTTTTCAAGTTCATCGAACTGCTTTTTCGTGACAAGGCCCATTGTGTGAACGGCTTTTTCAACGGCCTCTTCGACCATCTTCGTCAGATCGTTCTTCGCTTCCTCGGCCTTGTCCATGACGCCGCGGACGAATTTCTCGCCTTCTTCCTTGTTCATCGGATGGTCGGCGACGAACCGCTTCGCGGCCTCCTCGACCTTTTCCTTGCCTTTCAGTATCAGCCCGACGCTCGTATAAAAAACATCTTTCAACATGCTGTCCGACATGGGTGCCTCCGATAGCGTGATGAAATACTGTACGGCATACGCGTTATTCTGTCAATCGCGGTATCGTTCATGTTCCGCCGCTCTGGATGGTGCCGCGGCGGATGATGCTATATCTTCGTCGCAAGGCGCACAAAGACACCGTCATTGATACCGGCGAATTTATACATTGCCGGGTCGGAGTAGTCGAGATAGTCGAGCATGAAACCTACGATACCCATGAGATCGCCGGCGTTCATATCGACCTCCACGGCGAACGAGTGCTTTCGATATTCGTCGATGGTACGGTACGGGAAGAACTTCTGCATGTATTGATACCCGCTGTAGAGCGAGAACTTTGGGCTCAGCTTGAACGAGAACCTGATCATACCGGCGAACGTCGTTTCAGCGAAATCGTTCGCCGGTACGGCCGGATAATTGACCCTGTTCATATGATGCGCCATTATCTTCACATCGAGTCCGAGCGAACGAAGGAATGAATCTGACGGATTGATGAGATTGAGCGGCACCCCATACCCGACATACCCGAGTATGCCGCTCCGCAGAACGATGGAGCTTGAGCTTACGATGAAATTCCCTTCCGCATGCGCAATGGTCCTTATCTGCAGTGTTTTCAGCGGAGGGGAATCCGGGAACGGATAGATGAACATCTTGAAATACGCGTCGCCCACATGGCTGTCGGTGTAAAGGAGCTGATCGTTGGTGCTGCTTATGCTCTCGGTGATCGTCCCTTCGGAAAGATTATTGTAGATAACGTCCGCGGCACGCTTGTACGATATCGTCGCAAAAAGCGTCGCCTCGGGCTTATTGAAATACCAGGAAAGCCGCGGTGTCACAAGCCAGGCCGCGATGTCCGGCGAGGTAACGATGCGCTCAGCGCTTGCAAAAAGCGATGTGTCGAACCCGGGGATTATCGTGTACACGGCCGTTCCCTTAAGACCCTCGAGGTTTTCCCGGTAGCGAAGGTCCGCGAGAGAATCGTCCTCGCTCCTGTCCACTATCCCGTTATTATTATTGTCATCACCCGCGTCAAAAAAGTACGGGTATTTGTCGAACATGAGGAAATCCTCAAGAAAATCCGGGAAGTTATTATAGTTTACATCACCGGCATAATTGGTGGGCGACTCATACTTCTCCGTTCTCGAGAATCTGTTGGGAAAATACGGCGTAAGGAAATCGTCATTATCGTTGTCGAGCACCTGATAATATGTCCAAGGGGTATTGGTGCGCCCGGTCGTGTACAGACTGGTGTAGTAATTACCATCGCAGTGGTATCCGCCGAATTTCATGAATAATCCGCCGAAACGCGACTGCATCTCCGCAAAATATGCATACGATGCCTTATAGGAATAGTCCGCTTTAATACGTGCCGCCTGCGCTATCTGAAGGTTAAGGAAGCCGCCGCCGGTGATATCAAAGCCGAACAGCCGTATCGATGCTTCGATACCGAAATTGTGATTGGCAACGGGAATGCCGTAGAGGAAAAGCTGTACGCCATAATTGCTGAAATCGCGTATATCGTGCTTAAGCGAGGTGAGCACCGTATCCTGCGGAAGATTGAGCTGTTCGTTCTTGTCGCGGAAGCCGAGTTCCACAGGACCGATGACGTTCTGCACATAATACGAATTGGCGAGCGTAAGCCGGACGGCTATGGCCTTTCTTGTGGTAACACCGTTGAGTAACTGGGTGAACGTAAAGCTCGTTCCCTCGGGGATACGCACATACCATTGGAGGCGGACGGCGTCGTAATTGGTGTATGCGGCCGCACCGGGAAGATTTATCGCCGCGATGTTCGACTTCCCGTTCTCAGCGAAATCATATTCAACGTTGTAGAGCGCGGTGAAATTCCCGCCATCCCGTGAGCGGTACGGGGCGATACGTATCGTAATATTCGAGATGGAATAGTTGTCATTGGTGAAGCTGCCTGCACTGAGCGGGGCGCTCCCGTTGAACATATCCGCGCGTGCCAGCACATCGCGATGAACGATGCCCGCATACGATACGGAGACGTTCTTAACGGAGAACAGGTCGTTCGTCCCGGCGAGGGCGTCGAGGGAGAACTTCAACCCCATGAGATAATTATTCTCCTCGCCCCTGAAAAGGGGATAGTCATAATCCCCCGTGGACGTTGTACCGGACGCAGTATCCGGTGCATTCGTTTTCAGGTACGACAGAACGCCGTCGATCTGGAACACCCGCGGCAAACTGATCTTGAGGAAGATGCCGTCAAGAAGATTATTAGCGAGCACATACGATGAATACATCGTTCTGCGGTTCGCTTCCTGTACGGCGAATTCCGCGTTCATTCCGCCTGCGATCCTGTCCGAGAAGAGCGCAAGCCCCTGGTATTTGCCGATGAAGGTCTGACCGTTCTTATAGTATCGTGTATTCGCGAGGAAGCCCTCCTGGTAATTGGTCATCGATTGTGCGGTCGTCTGGTAATCGAAGTAATCGAATACAAAGCGCATGCCCTCGACGCCGCCGATAACATCCCCGAAAAGATTATAGAACGTCTGCGGATAGGTATCGATAGTGACGTCCCTGTCGATGTTCAATCCCGAGAGCATAGCACCGAACGATATACAGATCGAAAGAACGCATGCCCCGCGGCGTATTGAGAGACCGGCTTTCATTCAATGCTCCTCGGATCAATTTTCATGTTCAGGGAATATCCCATTTGCTTTTCAGGTATCGTTCGACATTGTATCGTTCCAGGTCGGTCAGGGTCGCTGCAAAATAGATGACCTCGGATATTATGCAGGAAAGGGGATAACTGGGAGGGCTTGCGTTGTCTCCGCCAAGGTAGAATCCAGCCGAGGTGAACCATTGTGGATGTGGGGAATCGGACGATATGAACTGCCCGTTGAAAAAAGACTTCAACGTTGAGACGTTGGCGTCGGCAGACATCGCGATTATCCCCGGATAATTCGCGCCGCCGCTCGTCGTGATCGGTATATATGCCCAAAAGGGGAACGCCGCATACCATCGCCATTGATCACCGATAGGCGAGAGAGCAGCCCCGAGATACGGAACGATTATGCAATTTCCTGAATTCCTTACCCAACACAAGCGTGCAGACACAGCGCCCCGCTGCAGTGATTGCACCACCATAAAGAATGTATAATTGTTCATTGCCGCAGGGTAGGTTGTGTTATATAAGGTATCATCAATTCCATCGAACCACACAGCTGGCTTTTCATACATTGCATTCTTGAGGTACCGAGGGCAACGTGCAATTATGTTGTTTGTCGCACAGCGTTCGCCGGTAGGAGGGTTGTTCACACTTTTGTCCGCCCAAAAGAGCACCACACCTGCGGTGTTCGTACGGATCGATCTGTCGGTATCCATGGCATCGAGCCAGAATGCGGGCGATGCCTCAACGGCAATATCAGCGGATGTGATAAGAACGCGCGTAACATTCGTCGCCTTGTCCGGATATGAGGGGTTCATGGCCGATACGTATATGGCGGTGGTATTCGTGAGGACATTCGTGCCTGCTACAGCAATGACGTATTCTTTATCAGAAATGGGCATCCATTTCTGGCCTGAGCCAAGCGGCATTGTATATGAAGAACCCCTTCCATTCGTAACTTCCGCAAAACTCGGAGCCGGTGCAGCGACCGGTACTGCCACGGCATATACCATAGCCGGTGATTCCAGCTTCAATGTAACACAGATAGCACCGCGGAATACAACGGTCGCGCTCTTCGGATATCCGCTATAGAACTGCGGGTTCTGTTCCGAATGCGGATCGAATACATTGAGGCGATCGCCCGGTCCGTTGATACAACCGAAAACAAAGACCATGGCTGTAATGGCTGCGACTAGTTTTATACGCATGGCGTCATCCCCCGTCTTCATCTCAGAATCGATACGTTAACGTCATCCCCGCACCGTCACACGCGAACGTGGGGGAGAGCAGTAATGATGTTCTTTTCGCTTCAGGGATATATACAGGGGTGAGCAGCCACCATGCAAAAAATCCGATCGATGTGACCGCAAGCGAAAGCGCAAGCGATGTCTTCATGTTCCCGCCGCTCACCAGATCGAGATGCTTGCGCCAAAGGCTGTCATATTCCGCTGTCGACAGCGTTGCCGCACCCGTATTGTACCGGTGCAATGTGTCCGCATCACTTATCTTATCAAGGATGGAAAAACTGCCGACCGTAACTGCAAGCGCGCCGAACCCTATCGATGTGAAGAGAAGTACCGTTTTGGTCGTATTGACCTGCATGCCGTCGGGCGGGTATCGTTTGAGCGCCTCCCGCGCGCGTTCGTAATATGCGGTGCCTGCGGGTACACGCTTCCAATTCGCGACCGCTTCGAGCGATTTGCCCTGCTGTTCCATTTCCACCGCATCGTTGTAGAGGCTTTCGGAAAAGCGCTCCCGCGCCTTCGCGATGGCGTTCTTTGCGTTCTCATAATATGACGATGTGCTCGGTATTTCTTTCCAGCGGGCTATCGCCTGTTCATATTCGGCATTACGCGCAAGCTGCACGGCATCGCTGTATATCATCTCATTGGTGGCTTCCGGATCGACGACGGCCTCGGTGTTCGTCTCCTGAGCGAACACCGCCATACTCGACACGATGACGATGCATGTGATGATAGAACGGATATACGCCGCCGTTTGTGCGACGTGAAAGGTCTCACTCATAGAAGATCGCTCCCCACAGATGTTCGCTGCTGCAACGGCGTGTACGAACACACTACGCTGATCTTGTGCTCATCCGCGTACCCCATGATCACAATGCGCGCAACAACAAGCAACGCGGGTCGTGAACCGCAGGTGTATACTTTCAGTATAGGATTTTTCCTTTCATTTGTCAATTTTTTTGCAGTGTATATCCCTGCCGTACTGGCACGTGTACCAAGCTGTGATATGAAACATTTCATTGACAAAATGAAATATTTCATTTATGCTATACCCATGAAAAAGGGACAGCCATCCGTCGTCGATGTCGCCCGCGAAGCCGAGGTGTCGCTCGGGACGGCGAGCCGCGTATTCAACGCCCATCCCGCAGTCACCCGTGAGCTCCGCGAAAAGGTGTACGCCGCGGCGAGAAAGCTCAATTTCACGCCGAAGCTCTCACGCCCGGTATTCGCGGTCATCCTCGGAGCACGCAGGGACGATTCCTTCGGCTATTATCAGGTCATGCTCACCCATCTCTGGCAGGCTGCCGCCGAACGCGGCGTGGGGATAGAGCTCATAAGCCCGAAACGCCCGGAGACGGCGCGCGCCCCGCACATACGCGGCATCATATCCCTCGGCGGCTGGACGCGCATCGCGGAAGGCGGCGGACCGCCGGTGGTGAGCATAAACGATCCGCTTTCGGGAAAGAGCTTCCATCATGTATATACCGACCACCGTGCGCAGGGGCGGCGTGCGGCTGAACACTGCATCGAACGCGGGCATGAGCGCATTGCGATACTCCTTGCAACGGATACCGAATGGGGTGCGCGCGAACGACTTGCCGGATGGCGATATGCCGCAGAGAAGGCGGGACACATCGTCGATGAGAGCCTCATCAGCATCGGAGAGTCGATAGCGACCGCTGATACGGTATCACGCTGGATGAGGAGCGGCGTCACCGCGATACTCAATTTCAATGAAGCGATGGCGTTCGATGTGCTGCATGTGCTTTCCAATGTGCTCGACAAGCGCATCGGCACTGACATCTCGGTGATATCGGTCGAGGATGTGCCGTTCTATAAGTATTATGCGCCGCCGCAGACGGCCATCGCGCAGCCGCTTGCCGACATGGCGCATGCCGCTATCGACTGTCTGCTTACAGCGCCGAATGCCGCACCGAAACGTATCGAGATGCCGTTCGTCCTGCATGAACGCGAATCGGTAGCGCAGATAGGCCCGCGAAACAAAAAGATGCACTCTGCACGGAGGAAATGATATGATGAAAGTACATTCGGTACGATCCTGTATCATCATTGCACTGCTCGCCGTTCCGGCGTTCGCGGAGCTCATCAAGAATGGCGATTTCGAAAGCATAAGCGGGACTTCCATCAATGAATGGAAGAGCGAAGGGAAGGACGGTGTCATCGAAGCATCGGCGAACGGCGGCTTCATCAGCGGAACGTATTCGGCATACGTGAAGAGCGCTTCCGCCGACCCATCAGTACGCGCCGGCGCAGGCATCGCGCAGCCGGTATCCGTTGAGCCCGTGACATCATACACGCTCGTCTTCTACGCACGCGCCGAAAAGGACGGACAGATACTCCGGGTCTTCCACGACGCATGGCGTGCGGTCGGCGCGCATTGGTATCGGCAGAAAGAGATAACGCTTACGAAGGAATGGAAGAAGTACACTATCGAAGAATCGATACCCGGCGCGGAGGAATGGGACAACAGAAAGCTGTCGATACGCTTCAGTATCGCCTACGGATCGGTGTTCATCGACAATGTATCGATGACGCCTGCGGCAAAAGGATCGTTCGCAGCACCCTCACGACGCAACATCCTTGAGAACCCCGGTTTTGACGACGGGATATCGGGATGGTTCGCCGAATCGTGGAACCCGTCATGGTCGACGAAAGCCGAGCACATGGAACGCGATCGATCGGTAAAACATGCGGGAAGCTCCTCGATGAAGATATACGGGCGGACCGTCAGTCTTGTCAGCCGTCGATACCCGTTCAAGCCCGATACGACCTATACCGCATCGTTCTATATGAGGAGCGATGATAATTCAGGCGAGGGCGTCTTTGCATTCGTTATAACCCCGACTTGGAAGATAGCCAGGACCGAGATAACCCCGTCGATGCTCTCGCGCGAATGGAAGCGATATACCGTGTCGTTCAAAGCGGCAAGCCTCGGGAATGCATATGCGAATTCGTTCTACATCCGCATCGATCCGAGAAGCACCGTATGGTTAGATTCGGTGCAGCTCGAAGAAGGCGTCGCGACCGACTATGATCCCGGCATGCAGGCGGGCATTGAGCCGTCGGTGGCGTCTGGCATTTTCCAAAAGAACGCCCCCGCTTCGATAGCGGTATCCGCCCGCAGCCCGAAAGACTTTTCCGAACCGCATGTGCTCACGCTTAAGAGCTTCGGTACCGACGGCGCAGAACGATGGACACGCACGGTCGAAGTTACCGGCAATGATGCATCGAAAGCGATAGGAATACCAAGTGATATGGCCGGCGTCGTCGATCTTTCACTGACGCTCGCGTCGCGCGCGGCGCCGAAACATATCCTTGCCTCGACGGAATGGCGTGCGGTGATCATCGACGGGGATTTCGCGCTGCCGCTCAATCCGTATCTCGGACTCGATACCGCTCCCGCATGGTCGCCGATGGCGTCATTACTCTCGGAAGAGGAACTTGCGCGCGGCTTCGGCGCCGGCATGGGAAGGTCGTTCTTTTCGACATCAAGCGGCTGGCCGGTCGGGCTGCGCACGAACACAAGCGTAAAGAACCAGGAACATATCACGGCGCTTCGCGAAGCATACGGCGTGCTTTCGAAAGCCGGGAAATCCGTGATGATAGTGTTCGATGCCGGACGGGATAACCCCCTCACGCTCAGGTACATGAGCCGTAATGGGAAACTTATTCCCATCGAAGAGCGGGAGGCTGCCATCCCCGAATTCGCCGCACGCATGGCATTATGGGTGACGGCCCTGTCGAACGAACTTGCTGTCGCTGAGATATTCAATGAACCGAACATCTGGATCGTCGGCGGCGAGAAGGGAATGCCCCCCGAACTCTATGTGAAAGTGCTCCAGGCGGTGCACAAGGCCGTGCGCGCGGTGAACACGTCGGTCAAGCTTGCCGCGAACATCAACGGCATCGATATGGAATATACGGATAAATTCCTGAAACTCGGCGGGGCGAACTCTATCGATGTGTTCACCGTCCATCCCTACCGCGCGACCGCCGAAAATCCGCCGCTCTTTGAGGATTACCGGCGTCTGCGCGCGATGCTCGACAAAGCGAAACCCGGCATTCCCGTGGTGAACAGTGAACAGTACTTCGGCGTCCGCAATCCCATCTATCAGGGCGAATATGACCGCAATTATTTTTCGGACTCCGAGGAAGATCAGGCCGGGCGGCTCCTGCAGATAAGTCTCCACGGCATTGCCGCCGATCGCGTTCCCTTTTGTGTCTTCGCCCCCGGGGCATTGCTCGCAAAGGAAGGCATCTCCGGATCGCGGTATTTCTATCATTATTTCGGCATGCTGCGTACGATGAGCTCGCTTGTGCGCGATGTCAAGCGGGCCGATACGATCGCAAGCGACAGATCGCTCCGTGTGTTCCTCTTTGAAAAAGAGGACGGCACGAAAGTAGTGACGGCGAACACGCGCATTTTCGGCGTGAAAGGCTCGGTGACGATATCCCTCAAAGCGGACGCTGCGTATGATGCGAACGGGAATATGCTTGCTGCGATCGCAGTACCGGTGAGCTATGTCCCGTCATATTGGGTGTTCGGAAAAATCGTTCAGCCCGACGATATACGCCGCGCATTCGGCGCCGCTGTCTGCCGCGGATTCGATTTCCCCGTCGAGCTGACGGCAAACACGCGTTCGGATGGAAAGCTCGCTGTGCATCTCAGGAACGTGTCCACACTGCCGGCACGCGGGAACGTGAAGGTCCTGCATTCGCCGGATCTATGGTCGTTCCCTCCGTCCATCGCATTCGACATCGCAGCGGGTGGTGCGAATGAACGAACGATCGAACCGTCCGGCACACCGGCATGGAACGCGATGTATGCGCTCAAGTACACGGCGCAGTCCGACGAGCTTATCGTCAATCGAACACTGCGTCTGCCGTCGATATCCATCCCGAAAGCGCGCGCACCCGTGACGGCCGACGGCGACCTTTCCGATTGGGTTGACGCGTCATGGATGGTACTGGATGAGAACGCTTTGTCGAAGGATTTCAACAATACGCTCCCGCACCAGGGCAGCGCCGACCTCAAGGCACGCGTCGCCTTTCGCTGGGACGGCAATGGCTTCTATTGTGCGGTGCAGGTCCGCGATGATGCCGTTGTGAACAAAGGGAACGTCGCGCAATTGTATGAAAGCGATTCCGTACAGCTCTATTTCGATCTGGGGAACAATGCTGCTGACGGTGTGAACGCGTATGACAAGGACGATGTATGCTATGCCATTGGTCTTGATAAGAATACTCCCGTCGCTTATCTCGAAAAGAACCCCGGCATGCGGTATGTCGGAGAGAACAATACCGAAACGGGCGTTGATCCTGAGGTCAAAGTTGCGTATCGTGCTTCGAGCGACGGCTATGTCTATGAGGCGTTCTTCCCTTCATTCACGCTCCCGTTCCTTGCGCTCAAGGGCGGAAGCGTCATGGGAATATCGCTCATCGTGAACGATAATGATGGTGCCGGACGAAAGCAGGGGCTTACCCTCGGGCCTAAGGGTACCGAGCCGTTCTCAGCGCCATTTCTCTGGCGTTGCGCCGAGCTCCGGGACTGAAAAAATTCGTCGCTGCCCCTATTGACAAATTCGATATATTATGTATATTGTACTATATGAATAAAATGGTCATTTAGCTCATGATAGAAATACGACAAATAATCCTCAAGCGGGCAACCGAACTGTTCGCGCAATTCGGCCTGAAAAAGACGTCCGTCGACCAGATAGCCGAAAATGCGGGCATCGCGAAGGGTACCATCTATAATTACTTCAAGAGCAAGGAAGAGCTTTTTACAGCGATAATCCGCTCCGAAGCGGAGAAGTTCGTCGATACGATCACCGGTGCGCTTAAGGATTGCAAAACGAGCGAAGAGAAACTGCGGACGTTCTTCCTGACAGAATTCGATCTCCTGTTCGAGTATATCAATCTGTTCAATACTGCGCATAAGGGATCGCATATTCATGAGCTTATGACCTCTATCGGGAAAGAAACGGATGAATACTATCAGAAGATGCACGGCATTATGACATCTATTTTCGAAGAAGGGATACGCGACGGGAGTTTTAAATCCATCGATTACAGGACACTCGCCGATATCGTGGTCGAACTTTTCAAGAACATGGGTTTTCCCATCCCGTTCGAAGCGCTGCGGCAGGAGCGAAAGGTCATTGCTGATAAGATCAATTTCATGATAGATCTGCTTCTTTCGGGGATACGGAAATGAGATATTTTTTTTACCCCAGGATGACTATTTTACTATTTTGGTCATTTAGTTTAAACGTGAATTATACAAATAGCAGTAAAAACAAAGGAGTTTCTGTATGAAAACACGCATGTATTCGGCACTGATCGCATCCCTTGCATCTGTCTCGATCGCCTTCGCCGCACCCAACGCCGATGAGATCATGACCAGGTCGTACGGTCTTGCCAAAGCAGATGACATGGCATCGACGATGACCATGACGCTTAAGCAGGCGAACGGAGCGACCAAGGTAAGAAAGCTCCGAACATTCATGAAAAAGACCGCCGCGGGTACCGATTCTCTCGCCGAATTCATTTCCCCTGCCGATATTGCCGGGACAAAATTCCTCACCATCGGGAACAAAGTTGAAGGCGACAGCCAGCGGCTCTATATGCCGGCGCTCGGGAAGATCAGAAAGATCGCATCCTCGGGCAAGGGCGGAAAATTCATGGGGTCAGAGCTCTCCTACTACGACATGGAAGAGCATTCGCTCAGCGAATTCAAATTCTCCTACGTCAGGACGAATGTCGTGCAGAGCGTCAGGAACGGCAAGGCCGTGTCCATCCCGTGCCATATCATCACGAGCGTTCCGCAGAAACCGGAAGCGCCGTATGCGAAAATGACAGTATGGGTCGCTGCCGACGACTTCTTCGTGTATCGGACGGAGATGTTCGATAAGAGCGGTGCGGCGGAAAAAACGGTCACGGTCAATGAGACGCTCACGACGAACGGCGTCATTGTTGCCGTGCGCACATCGGTGGAGAGCGTATCGGGGAACTCGACGCTGATACAGTCGGAGAAG